>CAMBWM010000229.1 GCA_945871335.1 Polaromonas sp. YR568
AACTGCCCGCTGACCGAGCCGGGCCAAACCGTGGTCAAGCACGGGGTCACGCTGATCGGTGAGACCAACGTGCCCGCCCTGGTGGCTGCTGATGCCAGTGCGCTGTATGCGCGCAACCTGCTGGACTTCCTCAAGCTGATCATCACCAAAGATGGCGCACTCAACATCGACCTAGAAGATGACATCGTCGCCGCCTGCCTGATGACGCAAGGCGGCGCGGTCAAGAAAAAATAAGCCCGCCGCGCCGGCCCCTGCCCGCACCGCCCCGCCACATTTAGGAAACAAGACCATGGAACTCGCCTCCCCCGGAATCATTAATCTGATTATTTTTGTGCTGGCCATCTACGTCGGCTACCACGTCGTGTGGACTGTCACGCCGGCTCTGCACACGCCGCTGATGGCGGTGACCAACGCCATTTCAGCGATCGTCATCGTAGGCGCCATGCTGGCCGCCGCGCTGACCGTCACGCCGCTCGGTAAAACCATGGGTACGCTGGCCGTGGCACTGGCCGCCGTCAATGTCTTCGGCGGCTTTTTGGTGACGCGCCGAATGCTTGAAATGTTCAAGAAAAAAGAAAAGAAAGCTGCGTCCTCAGCTGACGCGGGAGCGACCAAATGAGCATGAACCTGGTCACCCTGCTGTACCTGCTGGCCTCGGTCTGTTTTATACAGGCGCTCAAGGGCCTGTCGCATCCGACCACCTCGATTCGCGGCAACGTGTTCGGCATGAGCGGCATGGCCATTGCCGTGCTGACCACGGGCGCGCTGATCGTCGAAACTGCGGGCGGTTCGGCCCAGGGCATGGTGTATGTCATGGCTGCGCTCGTGCTGGGCGGCGCTGCCGGCACCTTGATGGCGCAGCGCGTCGAGATGACCAAGATGCCCGAACTGGTCGCCTTCATGCACTCCATGATCGGTCTGGCCGCAGTGTTCATTGCGGTGGCCGCCATGGCCGA
This sequence comes from Polaromonas sp. YR568, assembly GCA_945871335.1. The sequence continues at coordinate 957 of CAMBWM010000229.1, forward strand.
GCCGGATGCCTTCCAAATCGTCGCCAAGGGCCTGGGCACCGCTGACATCCCGGCCGGCAACCGGCTTGAGTTATTCCTGGGTGCGGCCATCGGCGCCATCACTTTCAGCGGCTCGGTGATTGCCTTCGGCAAGCTCAGCGGCAAGTACAAGTTCCGCCTGTTCCAGGGGGCGCCTGTCACCTTTTCAGGCCAACACATGCTCAACCTGGTGCTCGGCGTGGCCACGCTGGCGCTGGGCCTGGTGTTCACGCTCACCGGCAGCTGGAACGCGTTTTTCGCGATGCTGGCGCTGTCCTTTGTGCTGGGCGTGCTGATCATCATTCCGATCGGCGGCGCCGACATGCCGGTGGTCGTTTCCATGCTCAACAGCTACTCTGGCTGGGCGGCGGCGGGCATCGGCTTTTCGCTGAACAACGCCATGCTGATCGTCGCCGGTTCGTTGGTTGGCTCGTCGGGCGCCATCCTCTCGTACATCATGTGCAAGGCAATGAACCGCTCTTTCTTTAACGTGATTCTGGGTGGCTTTGGCGGCGAGGCCGGCACGGCCGCTGCCGGCGATGCGGTTCAGCGCAACGTCAAGTCCGGCTCGGCCGACGACGCCGCTTTCATCCTCGGTAACGCCGAGTCGGTCATCATCGTGCCGGGCTACGGCCTGGCGGTAGCCCGTGCGCAGCACTCGGTCAAGGAACTGGCGCAAAAGCTCACCGACAAGGGCATCAGCGTCAAGTACGCCATTCACCCGGTGGCCGGCCGCATGCCCGGGCACATGAACGTGTTGCTGGCCGAGGCCGAAGTGCCCTACGACCAGGTGCATGAAATGGAGGACATCAACGCCGAGTTCGGCCAGGCTGACGTGGCCATCATTCTGGGTGCCAACGACGTGGTCAACCCGGCCGCGCACGTCAAGGGCAGCGCCATTTACGGCATGCCCATTTTGGAAGCCTACAAAGCCAAGACCGTGATCGTCAACAAGCGCTCGATGGCGGCCGGTTATGCCGGCCTGGACAATGAGCTCTTTTACATGGACAAGACCATGATGGTTTTTGGCGACGCCAAAAAAGTCATCGAAGACATGGGCAAGGCCATCGAATAATTTTCATCCCAGTTCAACCCCCGTGATTGAAAGACCTCTATGAACACTCTGCACACAGACCGTCCCTGGCTCAAGTCTTACCCGCCGGGAGTGCCCGCCGATATTGACGCATCGCAGTACCCTTCGCTCGTCAAGCTGATGGAAGAAGGCTTTGCCAAATTCAGCGAACGCACAGCCTACAGTTTCATGGGCAAGGACATCAGCTTCGGTCAGACCGACGAGATGTCCAAGGCACTGGGCGCCTACTTACAAAGTCTGGGCCTGGCCAAGGGCGACCGCGTCGCCATCATGATGCCCAACTGCCCGCAGTACCCGGTGGCCGTGGCCGCTATCTTGCGTGCCGGTTATGTGGTGGTCAATGTCAACCCGCTGTACACGCCCCGCGAGCTGGAATACCAACTCAAGGACTCGGGCTCCAAAGCCATCGTCATCATCGAGAATTTTGCGGCCACGCTCGAGGCTTGCATCAGCCGCACGCCCGTGCGTCACGTGGTGCTGTGCGCTATGGGCGACCAGCTGGGCTGGCTCAAGGGCACCTTGGTCAACTACGTGGTGCGTAATGTCAAGAAAATGGTGCCCGCCTTCACACTTCCGGCCACCGTGCGCTTTAATGATGCTGTGGCGTTGGGACGCAAGGCTTCGCTGGTCCGGCCTGAGCTCAAGCCCGATGATGTCGCCGTGCTGCAATACACGGGTGGCACCACAGGCGTGTCCAAGGGTGCGGTGCTTTTGCACCGCAATGTAATCGCCAACTTGTTGCAGTCCGAGGCTTGGAATTCACCAGCCATGGCCGGCTTGCCCGAAGGCGCACAAAACACCTATGTCTGCGCCCTGCCTCTGTACCACATCTTTGCTTTTACAGTGAACATGATGCTGGGCATGCGCGTAGGCGCCAAGAACATCTTGATACCCAACCCGCGCGATCTGGCCGCGGTTCTCAAAGAGCTGACCAAGCACCAGGTACACAGTTTCCCGGCTGTCAGCACGCTGTTCAACGGCCTGGTGAATCACCCGGATTTCAACAAAGTGGACTGGTCGCATTTACGGGTGTCGCTGGGCGGCGGCATGGCCGTGCAAAGTGCTGTGGCCAAACTCTGGCTCGAGAAAACCGGCTGCCCTATTTGTGAAGGCTACGGCCTGTCGGAAACCTCGCCCTCTGCCAGCTGCAACCCGACCATCAGCAAAGTGTTCACCGGCACCATTGGCGTGCCGATCCCCAGCACATGGTTCAAGCTGCTGGACGACGAGGGCCGCGAAGTTGCGCAAGGCCAGCCGGGCGAAATTGCCATCAAAGGCCCGCAGGTCATGGCAGGCTACTGGCAGCGCCCCGATGAAACTGCCAAGGTTATGACGCCTGACGGCTACTTCAAGTCGGGCGACATCGGCATCATTGACGACAACGGTTTCTTCAAAATCATCGACCGTAAGAAAGACATGATCCTGGTCAGCGGCTTCAATGTCTATCCGAACGAAATAGAAGAAGTCGTGGGTCAGTTGGAGGGCGTGATGGAATGCGCCTGCGTCGGAATGCCTGATGAAAAATCGGGTGAGGCCGTCAAGCTGGTGATCGTCAAGAAAAATCCTTCACTCACTGAATCCCAGGTTCAGGCCTATTGCGCCGCCAACCTGACCGGCTACAAGCAACCCAAAGTGATTGAGTTCCGCACGGAACTGCCTAAAACCCCGGTCGGAAAAATCCTGCGTCGGGAATTGCGCGACAAAAAATGAGGCCGGCCGGCAGCACGGCCATTCTGAGCGCGCTGCCCGAAGAGAGCTGGCCGGCCTGCTGGCGCAGTTACAAGGCGCCCGGGCCAGGCAGCAACTTGCCCATGAACAAAGTGATTACTTAGCCCGGCCGGCATAACCCGCTGTTTGCGTGGCAATCTTGTAGGCAGCGCCGCGACCCACCACAAACAGCGTGGACTTGCCCGGGCCGGAAAAGGCAATGTTCTGCGGCGCGCGCGGCAGGGCTATCACGCCTTG
>CAMBWM010000230.1 GCA_945871335.1 Polaromonas sp. YR568
GCGCGTTCCAGCCACTCGGGCGGGGCGGCTGCGTAATTGAACAGCGCCTGGCCTGCGCGTGTGCCGGTGGCCAGGATGCCGGAATTAAAAACGCCGCCCAGCGCCAGGCGCACGCCGCGCTGGCTGCACAAGGGCAGCAACTCGGCCAGGCTGCTCTGGTCCAACAGGCTATAGCGGCCGGCCAGCATCAGCGCGTCCACATCGGTCTGGCGTAAAACATCCAGACACACCTGCACATCGTTGACACCCAAGCCGACATGGCCCAGCAGGCCTTCGGCTTGCATGCGGCGCAGCTCGGGCAAAGCCTCATGGACCACTTGTGCGAGTACGGCGGGGTAGCGTTCGCCATGGCAAATAATGTCGCAGTCATGCACATAGGCCACATCCAGCCGGGCCAGGCCCAGCCTTTGCAAACTGTCTTCTACGCTGCGTCGCACGCCGGCGGCCGAATAATCCCAGTGCTGCGAAAAAGGCAGAACGTCGACATAGCCGTGCTGCTCTTTGGGTGCGTTGGCGTCGGGCATCAGCAGGCGGCCGACTTTGGTGGACAGTACAAAGTTGTCGCGGGGCAGCGCTTGCAGCGCCTGGCCGAAGCGGTGTTCGCTGCGGCCCTGGCCGTAATGCGGAGCGGTGTCAAAGGTTCTGCAGCCGCTTGCCAGTGCACCCGCCAGCAAGGCTTGTGCATCTGCATCTGTGACGGCGCTGAAAAGGTTGCCCAGGGCGGCGCCACCCAGACCGAGGCGCAGCCCATGAGGTGTTGGCGGAAAAATCATGCGGGATATTGGGGTTTACGACAGGACATAGGCCTTCATCCTAGCGCTAACATGTCAGTCGTCAATAGTTCAAACCCTGAGTTTTTCAGGCTGACTGTTTTTTTAGCGCGCTGCATGCTCAAGGGTCTGTCTCCACTACTGTCTGCCGATTTGCTTTACGTCCTGGCCTCCATGGGCCATGGCGACGAGATTGTGTTGGCCGACGCTAATTTTCCTGCGGCTACGCACGCCAGCGAACTGATTCGCCTGCCCGGCGTGAGTGTGGCACGCGTTTTGGACGCGGTGTTGTCGGTCATGCCGCTGGACACCTTTGTGGCGCAGGGCGCCTTGACCATGCAGGTCGTGGGCGACGCAGACGCCGTGCCGCCCGCTGTGGCTGACATGCAGGCTGTACTGGCGCGTCACGGCTGCCCGCCGGCCGGCTCGTTGGAGCGCTTTGCTTTTTACGAGCGAGCTGCAGGCGCATTTGCCGTGGTGGCGACCGGCGAGACGCGTATCTATGGCAATGTGATTTTGCGCAAGGGCGTGGTTTTGCAAGGCGGCGATGAGTAGTTTGCCGCGCGTGCCCTCCAGCAGCCTGCGGGCGCAGGCCTACGAGAGCTTTCAACAGCAGATCGTGGCGGCCAACATCCGGCCGGGTCAATTTATTTCCCAGCGCGAACTCATGCAACTGCTGGGCATGCCGCTGGGCGCGGTGAGGGAGTTGATTCCGCGCCTGGAAGCCGAAGGCCTGCTGCGCACCGTACCGCAGCGCGGGCTGCAGATTGCCCATGTGGACATCAAGCTGGTGAACAACGCTTTTCAGTTGCGCCTGCTGCTCGAGCGCGAGGCCGCTGTGCGGTTTGCGGCCAGCGTTTCGGACATTGACCTCAAAGCCATTGAAGACGCGCACCTGGCGATTGTCAAAAGAGCGCAAAGCGGTGAAATAGACGACCTCTTGCTGACCGACGCGACCATGGTTGACTGGGGTTTGCATGACCTGATGATTGACGCCTCCAACAACGAGTTGCTGTCTGATGTGTACCGCATCAACAGCTTGCGCGTGCGCCTGATCAAAATTGAAGGCACCACGCTAAGCGCCGAGGTTTTATTGCCGGCGATGCAAGAGCATCTGTGGTTCATCGACGCGCTCAAGCAGCGTGACCCGGTGGCCGTGGCGCAGCGTTTGACCCATCACATTGAAAGTGCGCACAGGCGCGTACTAGGGCTGCCACGGCCCGAACTTCCGTGGACTCTGGAGAACTTGAAGTGAATTTCCTTTCCCCCTCTGGCGCTTTCCGCGGCATCTGGCCGGCCATGCTCACGCCCCTGACCGAATCACTGGACATTGACCATGCCCGTCTGGCGGCACATGCCAAGGGTTTGATCGCCTCCGGCTGCGGTGGCGTGACGATTTTCGGCACCACCGGCGAAGGGCCGTCGTTTTCGATGGCCGAGCGGCGTGAAGCGCTGGACCAAATGATCGCCCACGGCGTGCCTGCCGAACGCATCATGGTCTCAACCAGCTGTGCCGCGCTGCCTGAAACCTTGGCGCTGACGCGCCACGCTGTGTCGGTCGGTGTGCACGGTTGCCTGATGCTGCCGCCTTTCTTTTTGAAGGGCGTGTCAGACGAAGGCATTCTCCACTGCTACCGTCAGGTGATTGACGCCGTGGCCGACCCGCGCCTCAAGCTCTACCTGTACCACATACCTCAGGTGACTGGTGTGAGTTTGTCGCACCATGTCATTGCCACCTTGAAGCGCGAGTACCCGAAGATTATTCTGGGTATCAAAGACAGCGCCTGCACCACCGCGCATTCGGTGGGTTTGGCTGAAGCCTTTATGAAAGACCTCACTGTCTACGTCGGTTACGAGCCGGATTTGCCTGAGATGGGCCGCCGCGGCAGCACAGGCGCCATCAGCGGCCTGGCCAACTTCATGCCGCGCGTGGTCGGCCGCCTGGTGATGCATCCGGATGCAGCCTCGGTGCCAGGCGAGCGTGATCGGGTGATTGGCCTGATACGCTCGCTGGATGCGTACTCTCTGATGCCGGCACTCAAGGGCATCATGGTGAGTTTGACGGGCGATGCCGCCTGGTTGCGTGTGCGTGCGCCCCTGGTGGCGCTGACGCCGGCGCAGCTGGCAGCCATCGGCCAAGTGGTGCGTGATTTTTCCCTGGACCTTGCCAAAGACTGATTTTCGTTCGTTAATTTTTTTAGGAGACAACATGAAAACTTCCCTGTTCCGCCGTTCCCTGCTGGCCACTGCCGGCGTCGCCCTGGCCATGGGCGCACTGATGCCCGCCGCCCAAGCCCAGAGCAAAGTCTTGCTGCGTATTTCTACACCTGCCGTGCCCGACGACTGGCACGCCAAGATGTGGACTGTCTTCAAAGAAAACCTGGATAAAAGCGCACCCGGCGAATTTGATGTCCAGATCAACCTGAACGCATCTTTGTTCAAGCAGGGCACCGAGCCGGCCGCCATGGCCCGGGGCAACCTCGAACTGTCATCCATCTCTGCCTTTGATATTGCCAAACTGGTTCCAGAGTTTTCGGTGTTCACCGCCGGCTATATCGTGCGCGATCCGGCGCACCAGCAAAAGGTGTTCAACGGTCCGATCGGCACTGAAATGTTCAAGTCCGTGGTTGAGAAAATGGAAGTCACGCCGCTGTCCACCGTGTACTTGGGAACACGCCAGGTCAATTTGCGTGAAGCCCGCAATGTGCGCACACCGGCTGACCTCAAGGGTATCAAGCTGCGCATGCCTGGCTCCAAAGAGTGGTTGTTCTTGGGCGAAGCTCTGGGCGCCACGCCAACGCCACTGGCTTTCGGTGAGGTCTATCTGGGCCTTAAAACTGGCACCGTTGACGGCCAGGACAACCCACTGCCCACCGTGCGTGCCGCCAAGTTCTATGAGGTCACCAAGCAGCTGGTGCTGACCAGCCACCTGGTGGACGGCATCTTCATTGCGATCTCAAACAAGTCATTCAATGCCATGAATGCTGCGCAAAAGCAAAAGGTCACGGCCGCAGCGCAAGCGGCAGCCGCCTACAACAACGACAACCGCATCAAGGAAGAAAACCAGATTGTTGATTTCTTCAAGCAGCAAGGCTTGCAAGTCACGACCCCTGATCTGGAGGCTTTCCGTAAAACGGTGCAGACCGCTTATCAGAACTCTGAATACGCCAAGGTCTGGCCCAAGGGCCTGGTCGACCGTATCAACAACACCAAGTAAGTTGATTCTTACAACATGACGCTGTGGCCGAAAAAGGTCGC
>CAMBWM010000231.1 GCA_945871335.1 Polaromonas sp. YR568
GCTTCCATGATTCATTCCTGTGGGTGATGTGCGGGCCCGGTTGGGGCGCAATCCCGCATTTTCTCACGCCAGAAAGTCTACGATCAAACGGGCCAGTTGTTCAGGCTGGTCGTGGTGCAGCATGTGGCCTGCGTCGGCGATGACAGCAGCGCGCGCATCGGCTACGTTTTTCAATCGTTCGTGGTACTCCTCCAGGGTGTAGGCGCCTTTCCACCATTGGGCCAGCGAGTCGCTGTCGGCTTGCACGGAAAGCAGCGGCGCAGTGATGCGCTTGTAAACCTCCAGCATTTCGTCAAGCCGGTAAATGTGGGCGCTGGTGACCTTGTGCCCCGCGTGGCCCTGAATCTTCCATTGCCCTGTGGCATCCGGGCTGGCCCAGCGGCTGGCCAGCCAGTCGGCCTTGTCCTGTGGCAGACGCGGGTTGGTCTTCATGAGCCGCTGCGCCACGCCGGCCACATCGGCATAGGGTTTCAGGGCGCTGTCGCCGCGGTGCAATGCCTTGAGTTCGTCAATCCATTGGGCGTAGCGGCCCGGAGCCTGGCTGGGGCGCGTGGCCGCCAGGCCGAAACCCTCCAGATTGACCAGCCGCCGGATCCGCTCGGGCCGCACGCCGGCATAAATCATGGCCACATTGCCGCCCATGCTGTGACCGACCAGATCGACCGCTTGGCCGGGGCAGCAGTGGTCCAGCAAAAAGTCCAGGTCGGCCAGGTAGTCGGGAAACCAGAAGTTGTCGGCCTCACCAGCGCCGGTCTGGCCAAAGCCGCGCCAGTCGGGCGCGATGATGCTGCGGCCTTTGGCAAAGGCCTCAGGCAGGGCATCCACCATGAACTGGTAAGAGGCGGCCACGTCCATCCAGCCGTGCAGCAACACCAACGGTGGGGCATGGCCGGAGCCGGATGTGTCGGGACCCCAGTGCAGTACGTGGTATTTCAGACCCCGTATAGGGACAAACTCGGAGCGGGAAGTGCGGTTTTCTTTGTACATTGGCTAGATCATAAGGAGCAACGCTTCAATGCACAGCCAAGAACCAGACAAACACATGGCAGGCGCAGGGCCGCAAAGGGCAGACCAGTACGCCGTGCTGCACAGCCGTTTTCGCTGGCAGGTGGACACCCACTTTAATATCGCCCAAGCCTGCTGCCAACGCTGGGCCGCTGAAAGCAACGGCAAAGGCCCGTCGGCGACGCCTCCTCGAACGGCCATTCGCATCCATCGCCCGGGTGCCGCCGGCAGGGACTACAGCTACGCCGATTTGCAACATTCGGCTGATGCGCTGAGCCTGGCGCTGGGCGCGCTGGGTGTGCGCCGTGGCGACCGCGTGGCCATTGTGTTGCCGCAATGCTTTGAAACTGCGGTGGCCTACATGGCCGTGCTGCAAATGGGGGCGGTGGCCATGCCGCTGTCGATCTTGTTCGGGCCTGACGCCCTCGAATTCCGGCTGCAAGACAGCGAGGCCGTGCTGGCCATCGCCGATGAAAATGCCATGGCCAGTCTGAAAGCCGTGCACCCCAATTGTCCGGCTTTGCGCACCCTGCTCGCGGCCGGAAAGGCGCAAGGCCAGGGCGACATGGACTACAGCCGGGCACTGGCCGCTCACACTGGCGTTTTCACGGCCGTCAAGACCCTGGCTGAAGACCCCGCCATCCTGATCTACACCAGCGGCACCACCGGACAGCCCAAAGGCGCGTTGTTGGCGCACCGCGCCTTGATCGGTAACTTGCCGGGCTTTGTTGCAAGCCAGAACTGGTTCGGTTTTGACGGCAAAACCAATACCAGCTCGCAAGCGGTTTTCTGGTCACCGGCCGATTGGGCTTGGACCGGCGGGCTGATGGACGCGCTGCTGCCCACCTTGTATTTCGGCCGGCCCATCGTGGCTTACAACGGCCGCTTCAGCCCCGAGCTGGCCTTTGAGCTGATGGACTCGCAAGGCGTGACGCATACCTTTTTGTTTCCGACTGCGCTCAAGGCCATGATGAAGGCTTACCCGCATCCGCGTCAGCAATTCACACTCCAACTTACTGCCATCATGAGCGCAGGCGAGGCCGTGGGCGACGCCGTGTTTGCCTACACGCGCGATGAGCTGGGCGTCATCGTGAACGAAATGTTCGGCCAGACCGAGATCAATTACGTGGTGGGAAACTGTTCTCTGTTTTGGAATGCCAAACCCGGCAGCATGGGCAAGGCTTATCCGGGGCATCGGGTGGCGGTGATTGATGACGCTGGCCGCGAGTGCGCCGTCGGTGTACCAGGCGACGTGGCGGTCAACCGCTTTGACATTCATGGGCAGCCCGACCCGATTTTCTTTTTGGGCTACTGGAAAAACCCGGCCGCTACAGAAGCTAAATTCACTGGCGACTGGTGCCGTACAGGCGACATGGCCAGGCGCGACGCCGACGGCTACCTCTGGTATGACGGGCGCGTGGACGACGTCTTCAAGGCGGCGGGTTACCGCATCGGGCCGGGAGAGATCGAGAACTGTCTGGTCAAGCACCCGGCCGTTGCCAACGCCGCCGTGGTGCCCAAACCCGACCGCGAGCGCGGTGCGCTGGTCAAAGCCTATGTGGTGCTGTCACCGGAGTACGCCGCCCAGCGCGCATTTCAAGCCGGGGTTGGCGCAGTGGCCGACTTTGACCTGACACTCATGACCGGTTTACAAGCCCATGTGAAGGGCCTGCTGGCGCCCTACGAATACCCCAAAGAGATCGAATTCATCGACGCCCTGCCCATGACCACCACCGGCAAAGTACAGCGCCGCTTGCTGCGCTTGCAGGAAGAAGCGCGTCAGGCTGACGGCGGGCTATAAACTAGGCCACTGTTAAGCTTTCTTCCGCCATCATGCCTGGTGCCACTTTCCCCATCCCATGAAAAAAATCAAACTCGGCTCCAGCGATCTCCACGTGACCCCGATCTGCCTGGGCACCATGACTTTTGGCGAACAAGTCAACGAGGCCACAGCGCACAGCATCCTGGACCACTCGCTCTCGAGCGGCATCAACTTTCTGGACACCGCTGAAATGTATTCGGTGCCCACGCGCGCTGAAACCTTCAATGTGACGGAAAAAATCCTGGGCAACTGGTTCGAAAAAAATCCGGGTGCCCGCCAAAAGCTGGTGCTGGCCACCAAAGTCGCCGGCCCGGCACGCGGCATGGGCTGGGTGCGGGGCGGCAGCAAAGACCTGACCCCTTCGGACATCACCGAGGCCTGTCACGCCAGCCTCAAGCGCTTAAAAACCGACGTGATCGACCTGTACCAGATTCACTGGCCTGTGCGTCATGTGCCGTCCTTTGGCAACATGTATTTCGACCCGGCCAAGGATGTGCCGGTCACCTCCATCCACGACCAGCTTGAAGCCCTGGGCCGTCTGGTCAAGGCCGGCAAGGTACGCGCGATCGGACTGTCCAACGAGTCACCTTACGGCGTGCACGAGTTTGTGCGGCTTGCAGAGCAGCATGGTCTGCCGCGGGTTGCCACCGTGCAAAACCCTTACTGCCTGATCAACCGCACGGTAGACAACGGGCTGGACGAGACCATGTACCGCCTGGGTGTGTCGCTGCTGGCTTATTCGCCGCTCGGTTTTGGCTTGCTGACCGGCAAGTACGACGATAGCGGCATCTCCGGCGAGGCCGCGCCCAAGGGTCGCATTTCTATTTATGAGTCGGTGCGCAAGCAGCGCTGGGGCCGTGTCGAAGCGCTGGAAGCGGCGCGCCGCTACAACGCACTGGCTCGCCAACATGGCCTCACGCCCACCCAAATGGCTCTGGCCTTTTGCTACACCAAGTGGCAGGTGGCCAGTACCATCATCGGCGTGACTACGGTGGCCCAGCTGGACGAAGACATTGACGCCCTGAGCACCGTTCTGCCGCCTGATTTGCTTCAGGCGATTGACGCGGTGCGCTGGCAACTGCGCGATCCGGCCGTCTAAGCCACACTGGAGTCTCACTTGCAAGACCTTTCGCCAATGCTTGTTTGGGCCGCTGCAGTACTGGCAGCCTACTTGATCGGCTCGCTGTC
>CAMBWM010000232.1 GCA_945871335.1 Polaromonas sp. YR568
TGCTGCCGTCTTGCAGCGTGATGTGCAGTCCGCTGGCGGCTTTGACAATGGCGGCCACATCGGCGTTCAGCCGCAGGTCCACGCCGGCCTTGAGCATTTCAGCAGCGATAAATGCTCGCACCTCGTCGTCAAAGCCGCGCAGCACTTGCGTTCCTCGGTAGAGCTGCGTGACACGGGCGCCCAGACCCTTGAAGATGGAGGCGAATTCACAAGCAATGTAGCCGCCGCCGACCACCAACAGGCGCTTGGGGAAGGGGTCGATGTCAAAAATCTCATTGGAGCTGATGACATGCTCGCGCCCGACGATGTCGGGTACGCTGGGCTTACCGCCAGTGGCGATGAGTATGTTTTTTGCGCTGTAGCGCTGCGTACCGACGACCACGGTGTGCGCGTCAGCCAGCGTGGCCCAGCCTTCAATAATCTGCACACCCGCGCCCTTGAGCAGTTGCAGGTAGATGCCATTAAGGCGGGTGATCTCACGCGCGCGGTTGGCCTTGAGGGCAGACCAGTCCAGCAACGGTGCAGGGCCGACCCAGCCAAAGCCGTGCGAGGCTTCAAATGATTCGGCGAAATGCGCGGCGTAGCTGTAAAGTTTTTTAGGGATGCAGCCCACGTTCACGCAAGTGCCACCCATGGCCTGCGCTTCAATCAGCGCGACCTTGGCGCCGCGTTGCGCCGCCATGCGCGCCGCCCGCACACCTCCACTTCCGCCACCGATCACCAGCAAATCAAAGTCAAAAACTGTCATGAAAACCCTTGGGTTGAAAAGCCATAAGGCAAACCTTAACACTGGCGGGAGACGGCTGGAAACACCCAGCCCCGATAATCCTTCAATGACTGTTTCCCCCGCCGCCCTTGATTTTTCCCTTTTGCCCCTGACGCCTGCCGCACTGGCCAATCTCCAACTGCTCGGTTACACCCAGATGACGCCGATTCAGGCGGCCAGTTTGCCGATTGCGCTGCTGGGCAAAGACCTGATTGCACAGGCCAAGACCGGCAGTGGCAAAACCGCCGCTTTTGCGCTGGCTTTGCTGGCCAACCTGAATGCGCGGCGCTTTGCGGTGCAGGCGATGGTGTTGTGCCCGACGCGCGAGCTGGCCGATCAGGTGACGCAGGAGATCCGCCGGCTGGCGCGGGCTGAAGAAAATGTCAAGGTCGTTACGCTGTGTGGCGGCGTCGCATTACGCGGGCAAAACGCCAGCCTGGCGCACGGTGCGCACATTGTGGTGGGCACGCCCGGCCGCATCATGGACCACTTGGAGCGCGGTCACCTGGACCTGGCCGCACTCAACACCCTGGTGCTTGACGAAGCCGACCGCATGCTCGACATGGGCTTTTTTGACGACATCGCCAAAGTGGTGCGCCAGTGCCCGCCCGAGCGGCAGACGCTGCTGTTTTCAGCGACTTACCCAGAAGGCATTGCCAAACTCAGCCAACAGTTCATGCAACAGCCGCAGACGGTCAAGGTTGAGGCACAACACGAAGCCAGCAAAATCCGCCAACGCTGGTACCTGGTTAAAGACAGTGAGCGTCTGCACACGGTCTCTAAGGTGCTCAACCATTACCGCCCGGCCAGCACACTGGCCTTTTGCAACACCAAGGTGCAGTGCCGCGAACTGGTGCAGGTCTTGAAGGCCCAGGGTTTCAGTGCGCTGGCACTGTACGGCGAGCTGGAGCAGCGCGAGCGCGACCAGGTACTGGTGCAGTTTTCTAACCGCAGTTGCTCGGTGCTGGTGGCCACCGACGTGGCCGCGCGCGGACTGGATATTTCGCAGCTGGAGATGGTCGTCAACGTGGACGTGACGCCCGACAGCGAAGTGCATATTCACCGCATTGGCCGTACCGGCCGTGCTGATGAAGAGGGCTGGGCGATCAGCCTGGCGTCGATGAACGAGATGGGTGCGGTCGGCCGTATCGAGCAGTTGCAAAACGCCGAGTCCGAATGGCACAAGGTCGAAGACCTGACGCCGGCCAGCCGCGAGCCTCTGGTGCCGCCCATGGTGACGCTGCAAATTGTGGGTGGGCGTAAAGAAAAAATCCGTGCTGGCGACGTGCTGGGCGCGCTCACGGGCGAGGCCGGCTTCACGCGCGAGCAGGTCGGCAAGATCAACGTCAACGAGTACTCGACCTATGTGGCGCTGGATCGCCGCATTGCCGACGAGGCGCTGCAAAAACTCAGCGCCGGCAAGGTCAAGGGCAAGAGCGTGCGCGTGCGCCTGCTCGATGATGAGTCTTAAGGCATGCAAGCTGAGTCTGTTCTGAGCGGTTCAGCCGTCAGCCGCCGTTTGGCGCTGGTCATCGGTGCGGGCGGTGGCTTGGGCAATGCGCTGGTGCAGGTCTTGTCAAGACCCGGCGAGTACGGCATCGACAGCGTGCTGGCACTGGGACGCGCCACGCAGCCGGCCATCGACTACAGCGATGAAGCCAGTCTGCAAAACGCCGCGGCCTGGGTGGCGTCGCAGTGCCAATTGCAGGGTGCCGAGTTGCGTCTCGTAATTGTGGCCAGTGGCTTTTTGCATGGTGCGCAAGGTCAGCCCGAGCGCAGTTGGTCGCAGCTGAACGCTGACTACCTGAGCGAGGTGTTTCGCATCAATGCCATCGGCCCGGCGCTGGTCATGAAACATTTCTTGCCGCTGTTACCCCGGCAGGGTCGCTGTGTGGCCGGTTTTGTGTCGGCCAAAGTTGGCAGCATCGGCGACAACGCGCTGGGTGGCTGGTACGGTTACCGCGCAGCCAAGGCCGCACTCAACCAGCTGGTCAAGACGGCCGCCATTGAGCTCAAGCGTCGCAACCCGGAGGCGCTGTGCGTGGCGCTGCACCCGGGCACGGTGGACACTGCGCTGTCAAAGCCTTTTGCCAAAGCCGGACTCAAATTACGCTCGCCCGAAATGGCCGCCTCTGAGTTGCTGGCGGTGCTGGCGGGTCTTGAGCCGGCGCAAAGCGGCGCCTTGGTGGACTACCAGGGCAAAACCTTGCCCTGGTAGGGTTCTGCGCTGTCAGCGCGATTCGACCTGCGCCTTGATATTGATCATGTGATGTGCACCGTCATCAGATTGACTTTTAGACCACAAAGAATGAGTGTTTTAAAAAGGAAATTAAAAATGAAACTGTGCACAATTTCTCTTTGCAAACGCTGGTCTATGGCTGCGCTTTTGTGTGCTGCCGCCCAAGTTGTCGCGGCCCAGACCTTCAGCTTTGTGGCTTTGGGTGACTTACCTTACGGTCAGGCAGCGCAGGGCTATGCGCCCTACAAATCGCTCATCAGTTCCATCAACCAAGAGCGCCCCAGTTTTTCTATCCACATCGGTGACTTTAAGTCAGGCTCTACGCTGTGCTCGGACGAAGAGTCGAAAGTACAACTCGGCCATTTCGGCTTGTTTGACAGCGCACTGGTTTTCACACCGGGCGACAACGAATGGACCGACTGCCACCGCGCCAACAACGGCGGCCATGATCCGCTGGAGCGCCTGCAAGCATTGCGGGCCACGTTTTACAAGCCGGGCATGTCGCTGGGCAAGCAGCCACTGCCTGTTCTCAACCAGTCGACCGCAACGCCGGCCTTTTCCAAATTTGTAGAAAACCAGCGCTGGGTGCATCAGGGCGTGGTGTTTGCCACGCTGCACATTGTGGGCAGCAACAATAACTTTGAAGTGCGCGACCCGCGTGCCGTGGCCGAATTTTTTGAGCGTGAAAAGGCCAACATCGCCTGGATCCGTGAAGCCTTTGCAATCGCAGCCCAGTCACAGGCCAAAGCCATCGTGCTGGCCATGCAAGCCGACGTGTTTGAAGCCAAGAGCCTGTGGGAAGACTTTCCTGCGCACTCGGGCTATCGCGCCAGCATTGGTGAGACTTTGCTACCGCTGGCGGCGCAATCCAAAATCCCGGTGCTGTTGATCCATGGCGACAGCCATGTTTTTCGTTTCGACCAGCCTTTTATGTTGAATAAAAAGCCGCTCCCACAACTCACCCGGTTGGAGGTGCCCGGTGCCGGTGATGTGCGCGCCGTGCA
>CAMBWM010000233.1 GCA_945871335.1 Polaromonas sp. YR568
ATGGCGGCCGACAAAACCGGTGCCGCCCAAAATAAGAATTTTTTGAATCATGGCTTGATTCTGCACGTTTGCCGGCTTCAAAGCACTGCGGCAGGTCAATGACCAGAGGTTTGAGCCGGGCTGCTTGCTTTAGACGCCAAGGAGCTCGCGTCGCACGGCTTCGTTGGTGGCCAGCTCGGCCATGCTGCCTTCAAAGCGCAGCTGGCCTTTTTCCAGCACGTAAGCGCGGTCAGACACCAGCTCGGCAAAGTGCATGTTCTGCTCAGACAGCAAAATGCTCACGCCCTGGGCCTTGAGCTCGAGGATCATGCGCACCATCTGCTCGATGATCACCGGCGCGACACCTTCGGACGGCTCGTCAAGCAAAACCAGAAAAGGGTTGCCCATCAGCGTGCGGGCGACGGTGAGCATTTGCTGCTCGCCGCCACTCATGCGCCCGCCCAAGCGCTGCGGCATTTCACCCAGATTGGGAAACAAAGAAAACAGGCGCTCCGGCGACCAGCTGGGCGCCTGGCTGCCGTCGGGCCAGCGGCGTGGCGGCTGGCGACCGACCTCCAGGTTTTCCATCACGGTGAGGTCGGTGAAGATGCGCCTGTCTTCCGGCACAAAACTCATGCCCAGACGCGCCGCCTGGTGCGGTTCGGCAAGCGCCATGTCGTGGCCCATGAAACTGATCTGGCCGCGGCGCTTGTCGAGCATGCCAATGATGGCCTTCAGAGTGGTGGACTTGCCGGCGCCGTTGCGCCCCATCAGGGCCACCACTTCGCCGCGTCGCACCTCCAGGCTGACGTCATCAATAATTTGCGCGGCGCCATACCAGGCGCACAGCCCGCTGACTTTCAAAAGAGGGGCGTCTGCGGCTTGCATCAAACTGTTTTCTCAAATGTTTTGCCGCTGCCGAAATAGACTTCCTGCACCTTTGGGTCGTCCCTAACAGCCAGGGGTTTGCCTTCAGCAATCAAGCGTCCGCGCGCCAACACGATCATGCGGTCGGCATACGCAAACACCACGTCCATGCTGTGCTCTGTAAAAAGTACCGCCATGCCGCGATCAATCACCAGCTCTTTGGTCAAGGCCATCAGGTTGTTGCGCTCCTTGGGTGCCATGCCGGCGGTGGGCTCGTCCATCAGCAGCAGCTTGGGGTCGTTGGCCATGGCGATGGCCAACTCAACACGCTTGACATCGCCATAGGCCAGCACGCTGCAAGGCCGGTCGGCCTGTGCTTTCATGCTGACCAGGTCCAGCAGTTCGAGTGCGCGTTCGCGCTGGTGGTCGGCAGCACGCCGCCACATCGAAAAGAGCTTTCGGTCTGCCGACAGCAAGGCCATCTGCACGTTTTCCGCCACAGTCAGCGAGGCAAAGGTTTCGGCAATCTGAAAGGTGCGGCTCACACCGAGTCGCCAGATATCGCGTGGCGTTTTGCCGATCAACTCCTGGCCGTCCAGCAGGATAGAGCCGGCATCAGCGCGCAGCTGTCCGTTGACCATGTTGAAGGTGGTGGACTTGCCGGCGCCGTTGGGCCCGATCAGGGCCAGAAGCTCGCCGGGGGCCAGTTCAAAGTGAACGCCATCGACCGCGCGCACGCCGCCAAAAGATTTGCCCAGGCCTGTAACTTTGAGCAGGCTCATGATGGAGTCTTTCGGGCAGCAGGGCTCTGGCGCCGGTTGATCAGTTGCCGCACAAAGCCGGCAATGCCCTGCGGAAACAGCAGCACCAGCAGCAAGATGATGGCGCCCAACATGGCGCGCCAGTAGTCGGTGTTACGCGCCACCGTGTCGTGCAGCCAGGTGAAAGTGAGCGCGCCCACCACCGGGCCCACCAGGGTTTGCAGGCCACCCAGCAAAACCATCACCAGGCCGTCAATCGACTTGCTCACATGCAGGCTCTCCGGCGAGATGCTGCCCTTAGAAAAAGCATAGAGCGCACCGGCCAGTCCGGCCAAGGTGCCGGCCAGCACAAAGGCCAGCCATTGCAGGCGCTTGACATCCATACCGATGGCATCGGCGCGCAGCACAGAGTCGCGGCCGGCGCGCAGCGCGTAGCCAAAGGGCGAATACAAAATACGGTGCATCAGCAAGACGCCGCCGGCCACCAGGGCCAGCGTCAGGTAGTAGTAGTTGCGTTTGTCTGACAGCCACTGGGCCGGCCAGACTCCGGTCAGCCCGTTGCTGCCGCCAGTGAATGTGTCCCACTGGAAGCAAATGGCCCAGGTGATTTGTGCAAAGGCCAGTGTCAGCATGGCCAGGTAAACACCGGACAGGCGCACGCAAAACCAGCCATACAAAAACGCACCCAACCCCGCCGCCGCCGGCGCGACCAGCAGGGCCACTTCCATGGGCAGTTGCAGGCTGCGCACCAGCAGCGCCGCCGCGTAAGCGCCCAGCCCGAAATAAGCCGCGTGACCAAACGAATGCATGCCGGCCGGCCCCATGATGAAGTGCAGGCTGGCGGCAAAAAGCGCGGCGATCAGCATGTCAATCAGCAGCACGGTGACATAAGGCGACTGTGCTGCCAGCAGCGGCATCAGCAGAAGCAGCGCCAGCACGGCCCAGCGCGCATAGAGTGCCACCCGGCCCGGTGCGCGCAGCGGTTGCTCGGCCGCGCTCGCATGGCGACTCGGCGCCTGCGGCCGGCCGAACAGGCCCCAGGGCCGCGCCACCCGCACCACCGCCATCACCACAAATTCGACCACCATCGTGAGCTTTGAAAACGAGATGCTGACGCCGGCGATTTCGACCAAGCCCAGCCAGATGCAGATGGCCTTGAGCTCGGCGATCAGCAGCGCCGCCACATAAGCGCCCGGAATCGAGCCCATGCCACCCACCACCACCACCACAAAGGCGGCGCCGATGATGTTCAGGTCCATCTCGAGGTTGGCCGGCTCGCGCGGCAGTTGCAAGGCGCCGCCCAGGCCAGCCAAAAAAGCCCCGAGGGCAAACACCGCCGTGAACAGCCAGGCCTGGTTGACGCCCAGCGCGCTGACCATGTCTCGGTCTTGCGTGGCGGCGCGCACCAGCGTGCCCCAGCGAGTTTTGGTCAGCAGCAGCCACAGCAGGCCCAGCACCACGGGGCCCGCCACAATTAAAAACAAGTCATAAGAGGGGAACTGCCGCCCCAGAATCGACACCGAGCCAGTGAGTCCGGGCGCGCGGGGCCCGAGCAACTCTTCGGGGCCCCAGAACCACAGCACGCCGTCCTTGATGACCAGGCCGAGGGCAAAAGTGGCCAGCAACTGAAACAGCTCGGGCGCGCGGTAAATGCGGCGCAGCAGCAGCACTTCGACCAAAGCGCCCAAGGCGGCCACAGCCAGCGCAGCCAGCAGCAGAGAAGGCCAAAAACCAATGCTGGCACCCAAGTTGGCCACCAGCGAATAAGCGACGTAAATGCCGACCATGAAAAAAGAGCCATGGGCGAAATTGACGATGCGGGTGACGCCAAAAATAAGCGACAGGCCGGCGGCCACCAGAAACAGTGACGAAGCGCCGGCCAGGCCGTTGAGCAGCTGGACGACAAAGCCGGAAAAACTCATGGCGTCCTCAGCAAGCTGAAAAACAGTGAATCAGGCAGCAGCACCAGGCCATCAACGCCAAGGCTCAGTCAGCAGGGCGCAACTTCTTGACTTCGGCATCGCTGGGCTGGAACTTGGCGCCGTCAAGGTAACGGAAGTTCACCATCACGCCCTTGCCGTTGTCATTCTTGGTGCGGCCAACGTAGGCGCCCATGGTGGATTGGTTGTCTTGCACACGGTAAACAGCAGTTCCAAACGGGGTCATGACGCTCAGGCCCTTGAAGGCGGCGATCAGTTTTTCGGTGTCTGCTGATTTGGCTTTTTTCATGCCTTCTGCGAGCGACTTGATAGCGCTGTAACCCACCACCGAGCCCAGGCGCGGATAGTCTTTGTACTTGCTGTTGTAGGCGTTGTAGAAAGCCTTGTGCTCCGGCGTCTGGATGCCGTACCAGGGGTAGCCGGTGACGACCCAGCCGTT
>CAMBWM010000234.1 GCA_945871335.1 Polaromonas sp. YR568
TACTGAAACCAAAAACCATCAACGTTGAGCAGCTCGCTGCCAACCGTGCCAAAGTCACGCTGGAGCCTTTCGAGCGCGGCTATGGCCACACACTGGGCAATGCACTGCGCCGCGTTTTGCTGTCCTCGATGGTAGGCCACGCCGCCACCGAAGTGACGATTGCCGGAGTTCTGCACGAGTACTCGTCGATTGACGGCGTGCAAGAAGACGTCGTCAACATTCTGCTCAACCTCAAGGGCGTGGTTTTCAAGTTGCACAACCGCGATGAAGTCACCCTGAGCCTGCGCAAAGATGGTGAAGGTCCTGTGACCGCCGCTGACATTCAAACACCGCATGATGTTGAAATCATCAACCCTGAGCACGTCATCGTGAACTTGTCTCACGGCGGCAAGATCGACATGCAGATCAAGGTCGAAAATGGCCGTGGCTATGTACCAGGTACCGTGCGTCGTTATGGCGACGACTCGACCAAATCGATCGGCCGTATTGTGCTGGACGCCTCCTTCTCCCCGGTCAAGCGCGTGAGCTACATCGTCGAGAGTGCCCGCGTTGAGCAGCGTACTGACTTGGATAAGCTGGTACTGGAAATCGAAACCAATGGTGCTGTGTCTGCCGAAGACGCAGTGCGTGCATCGGCCAAGATTCTGGTTGAGCAACTCGCTGTGTTCGCGCAGCTAGAGGGCAATGAACTGGCTGCGTTTGACGCACCGGTGCAGCGCAGCTCGCAGCAGTTCGACCCGCTGTTGCTGCGGCCTGTCGATGAGCTGGAGCTCACCGTGCGTTCGGCCAATTGCTTGAAGGCCGAAAATATTTATTACATTGGCGACCTGATTCAGCGCACAGAGAACGAACTTCTGAAGACGCCAAACCTGGGTCGGAAATCGCTCAACGAGATCAAGGAAGTTTTGGCTTCACGTGGTCTGACGCTGGGCATGCGCCTGGAAAGCTGGCCGCCAGCCGGTCTAGACAAGCGTTCATAAAATTTGCCCCGACAAGCGGGGCAGTGCACGGGCAGTACCTTATACGGCTGCCTGAATTAAAAAACTGGAAGGAAACAAGCACATGCGACACGGACACGGACTACGTAAACTCAACCGAACCAGCTCACACCGCCTGGCGATGCTGCGTAACATGATGAACTCGCTTATTCAGCACGAAGCCATCAAGACAACGCTGCCTAAAGCCAAAGAACTGCGCCGGGTGGTTGAGCCCATGATCACCTTGGCCAAAGAGCCCACACTGGCCAACAAGCGTCTGGCTTTTGACCGTCTTCGTGACCGCGATATGGTCGTGAAGTTGTTTGCTGAACTCGGCCCACGTTACAAAGCGCGTCCGGGTGGTTACACACGCATCCTGAAAATGGGCTTTCGCGTTGGCGACAACGCGCCTATGGCGCTGGTCGAGCTGGTTGACCGTCCTGATGTAAGTGAAGAAGCCATCGCTGAAGGCGCAAAGGCCGAATAAGCGTTACAATCAAAACATACCGCGCGGTGGAGCAGCCTGGTAGCTCGTTGGGCTCATAACCCAAAGGTCGTAAGTTCAAATCTTGCCCGCGCAACCAAAAATCAAGCGCCTAGCTTGTCAACGAAGCCCTCTTCATCGAGGGCTTTTTTGTTTCCGCGCCACTTTAGCCCAGCAAAACGAAGCAAGGACAAAACGAGCAAATAATTAATTTTATAAATCTAAAATTAGCACAATGAAGTTAATATAATTAAAAATAACTACAAAATAACTTCTAAATAGCAGGTTAGATCACTTGTCTAAATTTGCCAAGCAACTGCTGCGCGATGTGCACTTAAGCGAGCAGCGAATTTTGAAAATACTGCCTTTGCTGTCGATCCGGTCTTATGAGGCTGGAGAAATCATCTGGGGCAAAGGCCGGCCAGTGCTGGCTTGGAACTGCGTCATGACTGGTTTTGTTGCTGCCGCTGAACCGATGGCGCGTGGCGGGATGTTGCCGCTGCAAGTCCATGGTCCCCATCACTGGTTTGGTGAACCGGCGCTTTTAGGTGGGCAACCCGGAGCGGTGGAATATGTTTGCATGACGCCGGTCGAGCTGATCGGTATGCGGCAATCTTGTCTGATGGATGCGCTAAGTGAAGAGCCGCAATTCATGCGATTCATGGTGCAGCTATTGGCCAGACGCGTGGAGCAGCACACTGAACTGCAACTTCTGCTAAGGCTTGGCGGAATGTCTCAGCGCGTCGTCATGGGTCTGGCGCAGTTCGCCGTGAATCAGCCGCATTCATTTGCTGCGCAGTGGAGGCAGGAACCGGAAGACACGGTAGACATCGGCCTCTCGCAAGATCAAATTGCAGCTGTGTGCGGTGTTTCGCGCACCTTGTTTTCCGAGTGCTTGCAGCGATTGGCCAAAGGCGGCTGGGTCAAGTTACGTTATGGCGGCATGAGTTTGCAATCAGCAACAGCGTGGCGTTTGTTTGCACGCCAGTGGAGGCAGCGCCTGAGCAGCGTCAGACGACAACCCATGAATGAGCTGCTGGACGAATTAAGCCAGGCCAGTGCTGCCGCGCTCAGTCCGGCAACACTGCCGTGACTTCAATCTCGATCTTGGCGCGGTCTTCAACCAGGCCTCTGACTTCTACGCAGCTCATGGCGGGGAAGTTTTTACCGATGACCTCGCGATAAACAGCACCCAACTCCTTGAGCCTGGATCTGTATTCATGGCGATCAATCACGTACCACGTCATGCGCACCATGTGCTCGGGTCCGGCGCCGCCGGCCTGCAGCACGGCCACGATGTTGAGCAGGGCCTGGCGCGTCTGTGCAATGAAATCGTCGCTCTCAAATTCTTGTTGGGCGTTCCAGCCGATCTGGCCGCCTACAAAGAGCAGGCTGCCGCGTGCCATAACGCCGTTGGCATAACCTTTGGGTGCAAGCCAATCAGGAGGGTTAAGTGTTTTCATAGCGGGTTTGAGGGCTTGTAATGGCTTTAAAAAATGCGGGTTGCGGGATCAGATCTGGCGCAGCTTGAATCGCTGGAGTTTTCCGGTGTCGGTGCGCGGCAAGGCCGCCACAAACACCATCTGGCGCGGGTACTTGAAAGGGGCCAGCGTAGCCTTGACGTGGTCTTGCAGGGTCTTGACCATGGCAGCGTCACCGGATTGGTCGGGCTTGAGCACAACAAAGGCCTTGACCACCATGCCGCGCTCTTCATCGGCCACACCAATCACACCGCATTCGGCCACGGCCGGGTGTTTGAGCAGTGCATCCTCAACTTCCGGGCCGCCGACGTTGTAGCCTGAAGTCACAATCATGTCGTCGTCGCGGGCCTGGAAGAAAAAGTAACCGTCTTCGTCTTGAATGAAGGCGTCACCCGGGTAGTTCCAGCCGGCCTTGACGTACTTTAGCTGGCGCTCGTCCTGCATGTAACGGCAACCGGTCGGCCCCATCACCGCCAGCTTGCCGATGCTGCCGCGCGGCAACTCACGGCCTTCAGCATCGACCACCTTGGCGCTGTAGCCCGGCACCACCTTGCCGATGGCGCCTCGCCGCATTTCTTCCGGCGGTGAGGAAATGAAAATATGAAACATCTCGGTGGCACCAATGCCGTCGGTCATCTCGATGCCGGTGGCCTCTTTCCAGAGCTGGCGCGTGGCGTCGGGCAGGCCTTCGCCGGCGCTCACACACACGCGCAGCCGGGGCAAAGGCGTTTCACGCGCAAACACCGCCATCTGCCGGTAAAAGGTGGGCGCTGTGTAGCAGATGGTGGCGCCGACATCGGCCATCAGCTGCACCATGGCCTGCGGCGTGTAGGGCACGCCGGGAAACAGGACTGAGGCGCCGGCCCACATCGGGAAGATCAGCAAGCCGCCCAGCCCGAAAGTAAAAGCCAGCGGCGGCGAGCCCATGACGATGTCATCAGGCGTGGCGCGCAGCACGTGGCGCGGCCAGGTCTCGCAATAGGCCAGCACGTC
>CAMBWM010000235.1 GCA_945871335.1 Polaromonas sp. YR568
AGCAGCATCAACATCGGCCCGCGTGGTCAGGTCGAGGGCAACGTCTCCTGCGCCAGCTTGCACATCAAGGGCTCTTTTTCGGGCACGGCTATTTGCGGAGAATTAGTCGTTGCGGCCAGCGCCATTGTCAAAGGGCACGTCACCTACCAAGTGCTGACTATCGGTCGGGGGGCGACCATCGAGGGCGATCTGGTCATCCGGCGATAACCACAAACTCGAGTTGGGCTTTCAGAGGCATACGATCGATTTAATAATCGCTCAAAACGCTTAAATCTCTTAAAAGATTAGTTGCTCTGTTGGCAACCAAATTTGCATTTATTTTGTGCGTGGATAACATTCTCCCGTGCAGCATAAACTCGACATTTACCCCAGATTCCTATCTCACGTACTTCAAGTGCGGCAATCCGCTGAGTTTCCGCAATTAGATCAGCATGAAGAACGATTGATGGATCAATTGGCTACTTCTTGGACACAAGGTAAAAAAATCACGGTGCTATTTGCGATGAGAATGTGTGACGATGCATCTGCAAGCACCGTTCACAGACGCTTGAAGACCTTGCGAATCAAGGGCATGCTTGACTTGGAATTGGACCAAGACGATAACAGGGTGAAATTTATTGTTCCCACCGAGCTTGCCAAGACTTACATCACGGCACTAGGTCAGTCGGTGGTGATGGCTGCTGGCACAGAGCGCCCCTGATCGGCATAGATAAATCGCAGGATAAAAGCGCCAAACTGAATGCCGTCATGGCCTTCCTCCAAGGTTTTCAATCTGTCCTGGTAAACCGCTTCCCCGAACATCGCCCTTCGCTTGCCGAGCAAAAAAGCGGCATAGCGTGCGTCGAATTCCGGATGAGGTTGCACGCACAAGACTTGCTCGCTGATTGAGTAAGCCGCAATCGGACAATGCGCATTGCTGGCCAACAAGGTAGCGCCTTCAGGCAGTTCCAACACCTGATCTTGGTGGCTGGCCAGCAAAGCCAACTTGCCCAGCGGGTTGGCAATACCGTCTGGCCCGTGCCAGTCATAGACAGTGCGACCCAGCCCCCAACCCTGCGCTGCACGCTCGACCCGTGCCCCCAGGCAGTGCGCAATGAGTTGGTGGCCAAAACACACGCCAACCAGTTTTTGGCCCTGCGCCAGCAGCGCGCTGACACACTCTCGCAACTGCACCACCCAAGCCTCGTCAGAAAAGGAGTCGGACCGACTGCCTGTGAGCAAAATGGCGTCATAGGCATCGAAAGAGGCAGGGTATTGACCCAGTCGGGCGCTGAACGAATCGACAAGCCCCTGGTAGCCGGCGGCCCGCAGCAATGTCTCGAACATGGCGGCATAGCTGCCCCAAATGGGCACGCCATCAGCTTCGATCACGTCATTGTCAAGAATACAGATGCGCATGAATAGCGGGGATTAGCGGGGGAACGCCCCCTTCGTTATGGGCAGCATCACCGTAAAGCATGTTCCAAGTTTGCTGGAGGTCTCGAATTCAATCGACCCATTATGCAACTCAACAATCGTTTTGCTGAGCCATAAACCTATGCCCATCCCATCAATTTTATCGGTACGCAACAACTCAAACATGGTTGCCTGGATCTCCGGCGCTATACCGGAGCCGCTGTCTGAAACCTTCAATAAAATTTGATTGCCAAGCTGTTGAGTCGCAATACAAATATTTCTTCTTCTCGAAAAATCTTGTGAAATTGCTTCATTTGCATTGGTGATGAGATTCAACACAACCTGCTGAAACTGAGATTTATCACCGTTAAAAATCAGCGGCCCTGGATGGAGTTCAACTTCCACATCAATTGAATTTTTATGGATGGCTGATTCACAGAGCAATAAAACATCTTTGACAATTTGATTGATATCAAAGTTTGAGTCTGTCTTCCTGCCGTTACCAAACATGTCGCGCAGTGTGCTGACAACAGTACTTGCTCGCACATTGGCCTTTTTTAAACCAGACAGCGCAACATGGAGACTTTCACGATTCTGAGGACGGTCATCATTTGCGGATAAGACCAAATCAAGCATCTCCGTGTTCATTTGAATAACGGCCAGAGGCTGGTTAAGTTCATGAGCCAGGCTTGCAACCAAAGCCCCCATCCCTGCAGTTTTGTTAAACAAACTAAGTTGCCGGATAATTTCTTCACGTTCTTGCAAGATATTTTTTAAATTCAAGCTGTTCATCAGCATGGCGTCTGCACGCTCGTTGGTGACAGCAAGCTCGTGTGCGGCTGCTATTTTTTTTCGTTCCGCTATCTCTAAAAAAATTCGTAAAAAAGCGATATTGCTGAGTGTGATGGCAATGAACTGACCAATCACCATGACTGCCTGGTGTGGGCTGGCCGTATAAATATCATCGATGGTCCCAGCCATCCCCACGCCGACTGCACGAACTGCAAGTGTTGCGCTGAAAGTCAGACCGGCCCAGATGAGCAGCTTGGCCCCGAGTGATTCCTGTAACTGGTTAAGCTTGAATCCAATTCGAAAATATTCAAAGCAAAACAAGGCATAAAAGCCATTGAAAATAACCAGCGCTTCCCATTCAGCCTGATAAAAATAAATTAAAAAACAAAAAACAAAAAAATAACTTGCGCTGATAATTTTATAGTTCAGAAAAACACGCTTATGCTGTCCGGGAAGGTACATGCGCAATGCAACCATCCGCCCCCAGGTGCCTAAGAGCATGAAGAGTTGAGCGACGTACATGAAAGCAAATTCGGGAATACTTCCCCGCATGGCCAACAAGACCACAGCAACGCCACTTAACAGGCCTGAGGCGCACCATAGCTTGACTTGGTAGCTCCGGTACTCTTGCAGCGCAAGCCAAATGCCACCATGCAGCATCAGGTACACAAAACAAATCATGAAAATGGTGGTTTGTGTATCTAATTGCATAAGGCGTGGCTTCTCAAAGAAATTTTAAAAAAAGACTCCTTTCGAAATCATTGCGCTGCGCGTGTGATTGCGGACTGCGGTTTAATCGTTGGTAAAAATGCCATCAATCCTGTCCAATTGCCCGAGAGCCAAACCGCAACCTTTTACCACGCATGTCAGCGGGTCTTCAGCCAGCAGAACTGGCAAGCCGGTTTCTTCGGCAATTAACTGGTCTAAGTGCTTCAGCATGGCGCCCCCACCGGTCAACAAAATGCCTCTTTCGGCGATGTCAGAGCAAAGCTCAGGCGGTGTGTTCTCCAGCGCGTCCTTGATGGCCATCACCAGGCCATTCAGCGGCTCTGTTAGTGCCTCCAGTGTGGAGGCGGAAGACAGCACGAAAGACTGCGGTATTCCCAGGTTGATGTTCCGGCCAGTGATGGTCATTTCCTTGTCTTCGGCCTGCGGATAAGCGACTCCGATTTCCTTCTTAATCATCTCCGCCGTCTGAAGCCCGATCAGCATGCCGAATTGACGTCGTACGTAAGTAACAATGGCGTCGTCAAATTTGTCACCGCCAATACGTACGCTCCCTTTGTAAACCATGCCGCCAAGGGAGATGACTGCAACCTCGGTAGTCCCGCCGCCAATGTCAACCACCATCGATCCGCACGCATCCGCCACAGGCAGGCCCGCTCCTATTGCTGCAGCCATAGGCTCTTCTATCAAAAACACTTCCGATGCACCCGCTCCAAGCGCAGATTCGCGTATGGCGCGGCGCTCTACCTGGGTAGATCCGCAGGGCACACAAATAATGATTCTCGGACTTGGGCGAAAAAGACTGCGTGGATGAGCTTTGCGGATAAAGTGCGTGAGCATTTGTTCCGTGATGGAGAAGTCAGCGATAACTCCATCCTTCATAGGCCGAATTGCCTCGATATTTAGAGGAACTCGTCCCAACATCATTTTGGCTTCTCGCCCCACCGCCAGCAGTTTTCTTTTGCCACCCGGGCCATTCATTTTATGAAGGGCGACCACAGAGGGCTCATC
>CAMBWM010000236.1 GCA_945871335.1 Polaromonas sp. YR568
AGGCCAAAGTGGTCCTGGTTCAGCACATCCTCGGCATTGCCCAGATCGTGTTTGATTTTGGTTTTCTTGGCCCAGGGCAGGCTGGTCAGCACGTCAATGTAGCTGCGCACCACTGTGGCTTCGGCCGACATGGGCGACATGAGTTTGAGTTTTTTAAGTTCGCCTTCCGCCTTTTTACGGGCCTCGGCTGGCATCTTGGCAGCCTTGATCTTTTTCTCGATCTCTTCGATGTCCGCGCCCTCTTCACCTTCACCAAGCTCTTTTTGGATCGCCTTGACTTGCTCGTTCAGGTAAAAATCACGCTGGTTTTTTTCCATCTGGCGCTTAACGCGGCCACGGATTTTTTTGTCCACATTCAAAATATCGACTTCGCGCTCCAGCTGCTCATAGAGGTTCTCTAAGCGCGCCTTCACGTTGTCCATGTCCAGCACCACCTGCTTGGCATCGAGCTTGAGCGGCAGGTGCGCGGCAATGGTGTCGGCCAGGCGGCCGGCATCGTCGATGCTGGAGATGGAGGTCAGGATCTCAGGTGGAATTTTCTTGTTGAGTTTGACGTACATGTCAAATTGCTGCATCACCGCACGGCGCAGGGCTTCAACTTCACTGGTCTTGTCACCGGGCAGGGCTACTTCAGGCTCGACCGGGGTCACATTGCAAGTGAAATGCAACTCACCGTCTTCTATCTTGTTGACCTTGGCGCGCTGCTGGCCTTCCACCAGCACCTTCACGGTACCGTCAGGAAGCTTGAGCATTTGCAAGATGGTGGCAATGCAACCCACGCTGAACATGTCCTCCACCGAGGGCTCGTCCTTGGCAGCGGCTTTTTGCGCCACCAGCATGATGCGACGCTCGGCCTCCATGGCCGACTCTAGCGCCTTGATGCTCTTAGGTCTGCCCACAAACAAGGGGATGACCATGTGCGGAAACACCACCACATCGCGCAGTGGCAGCATGGGCAGATCAAGGGGGGTTGCTGGCAAAGAAATTTGTCCGGACATATAAAACCTTCAACATTAACGCTGCACCTGAAAAGGATCAGGCTCAGTCACACTTACCTGACTTGGGGGGTAGAGCCAGACTTACAAGGCCTGGGCGCCCCGGTCAACTTGTCTCAGGCTTTTTTAGCTGCCTCGTGATAAACCAGCAAAGGCGGCTGGTTTTCTTCAATGGTGGATTCATCAACCACTACTTTGGCGACATTGCTCACACTGGGCAACTCGTACATGGTGTCAATCAAGGACTGCTCAAGAATAGAGCGCAGTCCGCGTGCGCCGGTCTTGCGGGCCAGCGCCTTACGCGCAATCGCCTTGAGCGCCGAGGGCCGGATTTCGAGGTCTACGCCCTCCATGGCCAGTAATTTGCTGAACTGTTTGACCACCGCGTTTTTAGGCTCGGTCAGGATCTGCACCAAGGCATCTTCTGTGAGCTCAGCCAAGGTCGCAACCACCGGCATGCGGCCGACCAGCTCAGGAATCAGGCCAAACTTGATCAGGTCTTCAGGCTGCACGTCCTTGAAGGCTTCGGTCAGGCTGCGAGATTTTTTACTTTTAACCGACGCGGCAAAACCAATGCCTGAGGCTTCAGTACGGTTCTCGATGACTTTTTCTAGGCCGGAAAACGCGCCGCCGCAAATGAACAAGATGTTGGTGGTGTCCACCTGCAAAAAGTCCTGGTTGGGATGCTTGCGGCCGCCCTGAGGTGGCACTGAGGCCATGGTGCCCTCGATCAGCTTGAGTAAGGCCTGCTGCACACCCTCGCCCGAGACATCGCGTGTGATGGATGGGTTGTCTGACTTGCGCGTGATCTTGTCGATCTCGTCGATGTAAACAATCCCCTGCTGGGCGCGCTCAACCTCGTAGTTGCAGCTTTGCAGCAGCTTTTGAATGATGTTCTCAACGTCTTCGCCCACGTAGCCGGCTTCCGTCAAAGTGGTTGCATCGGCCATCACAAAAGGCACATTGAGCGTGCGCGCAAGGGTTTGCGCCAGCAAGGTCTTGCCTGAACCCGTGGGCCCGACCAGCAAGATATTGCTTTTTGTCAGCTCGACATCGTCTTTTTTGGCGGTGTCTTTATGACGCAGGCGCTTGTAGTGGTTGTAGACCGCAACAGCCAGCGTTCGCTTGGCCGGTTCTTGGCCTATGACGTAACCGTCCAAGGTGGCTTTGATCTCGGCAGGGGTCGGCAAATCGCTGCGAATATCTTTGGCAACATCGCCGGCAGGCAGCTCATCACGAATAATCTCATTGCACAAGTCAATGCATTCGTCACAGACAAACACAGACGGGCCTGCAATGAGTTTTTTAACCTCGTGCTGGCTCTTTCCGCAGAAGGAGCAATAAAGCGTTTTTTCGCCTGAAGAGCCTTTTTTCTCGGCCATGGGTAATACCTTTTCGCATGCCCCCTCAGGGGGCGGTCTGGCAATAACAATCAGACAATGATAACCAAAGAAAAACGGCGTTTTCCGGACCAGAAAACGCCGTTGCCAAAGCCCCTGCAGCCAATCCGGTCAAGGACGCTTGGCAATCACCTGGTCAATCAGGCCGTATTCCTTGGCGTCTTCGGCAAACATGAAGTAATCGCGCTCGGTGTCACGCTCAATGCGCTCGATCGATTGACCGGTGTTGGCCGCCAAGATACGGTTGAGCTGATCGCGGGTTTTCAGAATGTCACGGGCATGGATTTCAATGTCCGTGGCCTGACCCTGGGCACCGCCCGAAGGCTGGTGAATCATGACGCGGGAATTCGGCAGCGAAAAGCGCTTGCCCTTGGTACCCGCGGACAGCAGAAATGCGCCCATGCTGGCGGCCATGCCGACGCACAGCGTCGAAACATCGGGCTTGATGAACTGCATGGTGTCGTAAATCGCCATGCCAGCAGTTACGGAACCGCCTGGAGAGTTGATGTAAAAAGAAATGTCCTTGTCCGGGTTTTCGCTTTCCAGAAACAAAAGCTGCGCCACGACCAGGTTAGCCGTCTGGTCGTTGACCGGCCCGACCAAAAAGATCACGCGCTCTTTCAGCAGGCGCGAGTAAATGTCATACGAACGCTCGCCACGACCCGACTGCTCAATGACCATGGGCACCATGCCAAGGCTCTGAGTTTCCTGCCGGGGAGCCGCGCCGTAGCTGTAGTTTGCAACCATTGTGTATTTCTCCAAAGATAGAGGTACTGTACCTAAAAATAAGTTGGGGCCTGCGCCGTCAAGCACAAGCCCCAAGGCGTTCAAATGGCTATCAAAAGCTTAGTTTTGGGCCATCAATTCGTCGAAAGAAATCTCTTTTTCACTGACCTTGGCCTTGGACAGTACGAAGTCAGTGACATTGTTTTCAATCACAACTGACTCAACCTCGGCCATGCGGCGGTTGTCGCCCAGGTACCAACGAACCACTTCTTGCGGTTTTTCGTAACTGGCGGCCAGCTCATCAATATGCGCTTTGAGCTGCTCAGGCTTGGCCTGCAGCTCGTTCTTGCGCACCAGCTCGGCCACCACCAGCCCCAAGCGCACGCGCTTTTCAGCTTGCGGGCGGAAGATGTCGTCAGGAATCGGCGCCTTGTCTGCGTCTTTGATGCCACGCTGTTTGAGGTCAGCGCGGGCCGCTTCAATCATGCGGTCCAACTCGGCTTGCACGCTGGATTTAGGCAGGTCGAGCTCGGATGTGGCCACCAGAGCATCCATCACCGCAGCTTTATTGCGGGAAAGTAGGCGGAATTTGACTTCACGCTCAAGGTTTTTGCGGATGTCGGCACGCAGACCTTCAACAGTCTCATTGGCAATGCCCAAGGACTTGGCCAGGGCTTCGTTGACTTCCGGCAGGTTGGCAGCTTCAATTTTGTTGAGCGTGACCATGAAGTCAGCCTGCTTGCCAGCCACGTCTTTACCGTGGTAATCGGCGGGAAAGCTCAAAGGAAATGTCTTGCTTTC
>CAMBWM010000237.1 GCA_945871335.1 Polaromonas sp. YR568
GGTGGTGCCGGTGTTGCCCGGCGACAGCCCCCAAGCGCTGGCCGCGCGCGTGCTCGAGCAGGAGCACTTGCTCTATCCGCAGGCGGTGCGTGACTTGCTGCCGCATCTGCCGGCGCTATAACCGGTGATTTAACCGGCGGATTTTTTAGTGAGCAGTTGGTGCAGCGCCGCTTGCACGATGCTGCTGGCGTCCACCCCGAAAAAGCTGCGCAAGGCCGCGCGCGTGTCGCTGCGGCCAAAGCCGTCCGTGCCCAGTGTGAGGTAATCGCGCCCCGCCGGCAGGAAGGCACGCACGCTCTCGGGAACGGCCCGCACGTAGTCGGTGGCGGCGATGACGGGCCCTTGACTGTCAGCCAACTTCTGCGCCAGAAAGGGCGTGATGGCGGCCTTGCCATTCAGGGCCTGCTTTTCGAGTGCAATTCCGTCGCGGGCCAGCTCGCTCCAGCTTGTGATGCTGTAGATGGTGGCGCTCACGCCTTGGCCGGCCAGTTGCTGCGCGGCCTTGATCACTTCGGTCAGGATCGCCCCCGAGCCGAGCAGCGTGACTTCAGGCGCACCCATTTGGTCCGCCGGATAGCGGCCGAAGCGGTAGCAGCCGCGGATGATGTCGCCTTCTGTGCCGGCAAGCAGGTCGGGCTGGGCGTAGTTCTCGTTCATCAGCGTGACGTAGTAAAAAACGTCCTGCTGCTCAACCATCATCTCGTGCATGCCATGGTCAAGGATGACGGCGAGTTCTGCGCTGAAAGCCGGGTCATAGGCTTTGCAATTGGGAATGGTGGCGGCCACCAGATGGCTGGTGCCGTCCTGATGCTGCAGCCCTTCGCCACCCAGCGTGGTACGGCCGGAGGTGGCACCAAGTAAAAAGCCGCGGGCCCGCTGGTCGGCGGCGGCCCAGATCTGGTCGCCCACACGCTGAAAGCCGAACATTGAGTAGTAAATATAAAAGGGCAGCATGGCCAGGCCGTGCACGCTGTAGCTGGTGGCTGCGGCCGTCCAACTGGCCAGCGCACCGGCTTCGCTGATGCCTTCTTCCAGAATTTGTCCGTCCAGCGCCTCGCGGTAGCTCAGCACCGAGCCGATGTCCTCGGGCGCGTAACGCTGGCCGACACTGGAATAGATGCCGACCTGCTTAAAAAGGTTGGCCATGCCAAAGGTGCGGGCTTCGTCCGCCACGATGGGCACGATGCGCGGACCCAGGGCGCTGTCCTTGAGCAAGCCGCCGAGCAGCCGCACAAAGGCCATGGTGGTGCTCATTTCCTTGCCGTCGGGCGCGAGCGCAAAGCTGCCATAAGTGGGTAGCGCGGGGATGTTGATGCGCTCTGCCGTGGTTTCGCGCTTGGGCAAGTAGCCGCCCAGCGCCGCCCGCTTGGCCTGCATGTATTGCATTTCCGTGCTTTCTGCCGGCGGGCGGTAAAAGTCCATGCGTCTGGCCTGCTCGTCGCTCAGGGGCAGGTTGAAGCGGTTGCGAAATTCGATCAGCTCGGTCTCGTCAAACTTCTTTTGCGAGTGCGTGGTCATCTTGCCCTGGCCGGCGCTGCCCATGCCATAGCCCTTTTTGGTATGCGCCAGGATCACGGTCGGCTGGCCCTTGTGGGCGGCGGCTCTGGCATAGGCGGCGTGGATTTTCACCAGGTCGTGACCGCCGCGTTTGAGCCGGTCGATCTGCTCGTCACTCATGCCCTGGGCCAGGCGCGCAAGCTCGGGGTTTTGACCAAAAAAATTATCCCGATTAAAGCGGCCGTCCTTGGCTGCGAACGTCTGCATCTGGCCGTCCACTGTCTGCGCAAAAGCTTTGGCCAGCGCGCCCGTGTGGTCGCGCGCAAACAGGCCATCCCAGTCGCTGCCCCAGACCAGCTTGATGACGTTCCAGCCCGCCCCGGCAAACAGCCTTTCAAGTTCGTCAATGATGCGGCCGTTACCGCGCACCGGGCCGTCGAGCCGCTGCAGGTTGCAATTGACCACCCAGACCAGGTTGTCCAGGCCTTCACGTGCGGCCAGCGTCAACGCGCTCATGGATTCGGGCTCGTCCATCTCGCCGTCCCCGAAGACGCCCCATACTTTGCGGCTCGCGCAATCGAGCAGGCGTCGGTGCGACAGGTAGCGCATGAAGCGCGCGTGATAAATAGAGCTGATCGGGCCGATGCCCATAGAGCCGGTCGGGAACTGCCAGAAGTCGGGCATCAGATAAGGGTGCGGGTAGCTGCTCAGGCCGCCCTCGCCCAAGGCACTCTGCTTCGGCGAAGATATTTCCTGGCGGTAACGGGCCAGACTTTGCTCGTCAAGACGGCCTTCCAGGTAAGCACGCGCATAAACACCGGGCGCGCTGTGGGGCTGGAAGAAAACCAGATCGCCCCGGTGCTGCCCCTCAGCCAGACCTTCACGCGCATGAAAAAAGTGGTTGAACCCGGTCTCAAACAAATCGGCCGCGCTGGCGTAGCTGGCCACGTGGCCGCCAAGTTCGGCCGAGCCGCCGGTCTCAACCTGGTTGGCGCGCACCACCATGGCCAACGCGTTCCAGCGCATCAGCGAGGCCAGCCGCTCTTCCATCGCCAGGTCGCCGGGGAACACCGGCTGCTCATCGACTGCAATGGTGTTGAGGTAAGGCGTGGCCAGCTCGGGTTGCCAGCCGATGCGCGCAGCGCGTGCCTGCCGCGCCAGCGCGTCCAGCATCTGGCGCGCCCGAGCCGGGCCTTGCGTGGCGAGCAAGGTGGCAAAGGCCTCATGCCATTCGGCGCTTTCCTGGGGGTCGGGGTCTATGCCGTCCTGAGGGGGCAGGGTGTTCAAAAAATCGTGGCGGGTGAAATCATTCATGATGGCGCCACTGTAAGCAATCAAGCCTGGAAGGTGCTGCTTTAATGTATGGTTTTAACTCTTCTTGGCGGCATAAAATGCTGAAAAATTAAAAATTGGTGGTTTATGCAACTTGATAATGTTGATTTAAAGATACTTGGCGAGCTTCAGCGGGACGGTTCCCTGTCCAACGTGGAACTGGCCCGGCGCGTGCACCTGAGTCCTTCGCCTTGCCTGGCGCGGGTCAAGGCGCTGGAAGCTGCCCGGGTGATTGACCGCTATGTGGCGATAGCCAATGCGGCGGCGCTGGGCTTGGGCTTGAGCGTGTTCATCTCGATCAGTCTGCGCTCACAAAGCAAGGAGGCGCTGGGGGAGTTCGAACGGCGCATCGTCGAGCATGACGAGGTCATGGAGTGCTATTTGATGACCGGCGACAGCGACTACCTGATTCGTGTGGCGGTGGCCGACATCGGTGCGCTTGAGCGCTTCATTTTGGAGCAGCTCACGCCGATTCCCGGCATTGAAAAAATCCGGTCCAGCTTTGCCCTGAAGCAGGTGCGTTACAAGACCGCCTTGCCGCTGCCGGTCTTGCGCGCCTAGGCGGTTACATCTTGGCCTGAAACACCAGGCCGGCGTGCTCGCGCAGCGCGTGAAATTTGATCTTCGGCCATTGCTGCTCGACCGCGCGCAGCGTGGCGCTGTGGTCGACCAGCAATGTGGGCGCATCCACTGCGTCCAGCGCCACGCGGTGGGCGTTGGCGTCGATAAACTTTTTCAACTCCTGCGGATCGTCTGAAGTGACCCAGCGCGCCAGGTTGAAGTTACTGGCCATGATGCGGGCCTTGACGCCGTACTCGTGCTCGAGCCGGTGCGCCACCACTTCAAACTGCAACTGACCTACCGCGCCCAGCAGCAGCAGCGAGCCGGCAATCGGGCGAAAGACCTGGATCGCGCCTTCTTCGCCCAGCTGCGTGAGGCCGGCGCGCAGCTGCTTGCTGCGCAGCGGGTCGGCCACTTCAACGGCGCGGAACATCTCGGGCGCAAAAAACGGCAGGCCGGTGAACTGCAGGGCTTCGCCTTCGGTCAGCGTGTCGCCCAGTTGCAAGATGCCGTGGTTGGGAAT
>CAMBWM010000238.1 GCA_945871335.1 Polaromonas sp. YR568
AAGAGATCGCAATGGCCTTGTCGGATGAGTTGCTGCTGAGCTTTGAGCGCCGGGCCGGGCAGCCTCTGATCAAGCTGTGAGTCGGCCATGCTGGCGCGCATCTCGCTGCGCGGCAAATTGGCGCCCAACACCGGCACACCGGCGCGCACCGCAGTCATCACGACCGGACCGTAAGCGGCCCAGGGCCAGGCCGCGTCGTCCCAGCGCAGCAAAGCGCGGACCTGCTCCGGGCTGGCGCTGGGGGGGGAACTGGCGGTGCTGGTGCCGCTGTCGGCCATCTCCAGCGCCAGCGCCGCCAGTTGGCCGCGCCCGGCAAGTGTCGCCACAATGACTTGTTGCACGCGCTGGTGCGCGCCAGCGTCATGTTGCTCGCCGAGCAGCAGCACGTCAGCTGGCAGCCAGGCGGCCAGGCGTTCTTCTTCAGACTGCCGGGGCTGCAGGCTGCAACTGCTCAGGCTCAGCAGCAGGGCGATAGCCCACAGCAGGCGGGCGCCGTGGTGCGTCAGGGAAAAGTCAACCATACGGCGATACTAAGGCTTTGGCGACGACAAACGTGGCCTTTTTTTGAGCTGCTGACCAGCTTTTGCAATGTCTGAATCTGTTTTTTTTCGGTTTCTCCGAAAACTCATGGCCAAGCCGGCCACGCGTGTTGGGTTGACACTTTTGCTGGCCCTGGCCGCTGCGCAGCTGTGTGTCGCATTGCACACGCCAGTCCCTTGGATGGTGGGTCCCCTTTTATCGACCGCGCTCGTGTCCATGGCCGGCGGCCCCGCGGCCAGCGCCACACCGCTGCGCAATGTGGGTCAGTGGGTGATCGGCGGCGCACTGGGTTTGTATTTCACACCGCAGGCGCTGGACATGTTGTTGGGCCTGTGGCGGGTGATTTCGCTGGGCATTGTTTGGGCGCTGGTGCTGGGCTTTGTGGCCGGAGCCTTTTTGCACAACCTGCACGCCCGCCCGGGGCTGATGCACATGCCCGGGTTAACGCGCTTGACCACGCACTTCGCATCTCAGGTAGGCGGGGCCTCTGAAATGACGATTTTGGGCGAGCGCTTTGGCGCGCAGACCGATCTGATCGCCGCGGCTCACAGTCTGCGCGTTTTGATGGTGACGCTGATTGTTCCTTTCAGCATGCAGTGGAGCGGCATGCACGGTCTGGACGTGAGTTTGCCGGGGCCACGCGTGGTGGCTTGGCCGGGACTGGCGCTCTGGCTGTTGTTGACTGGCGCGGGATGCTGGCTGTTGAACCGCTTGCGCGGTACCAACGCCTGGTTTTTGGGTGCGCTGGGTGTGTCCATCCTGTTGACTGCCAGCGGCCTGAGCCTGTCTGCTCTGCCGCAGCCGATGACCAATGCGGCGCAGATGGTGCTCGCCATCGGGCTGGGGGTGCAATTCACGCCGGGCTTCATCCGCATGGCGCCGCGCTGGATGGCCTCGGTGGCATTCACCACCTTGGCCATGATTTTGCTGTGCGCTGGTTTTGCCTGGCTGCTGTCTTTGGTCTCAGGCCTGCAATGGGGCACGCTTATCCTGGGGTCTGCGCCGGGCGGTATTGCTGAGATGACTATCACGGCCAAGGTCTTGCAGCTGGGGGTGCCGGTGGTGACGGCTTTTCATGTGACCCGGCTGGCTGCTGTGCTACTGCTGACAGAGCCTATATTTCGTGGCTGGCTGTGGCTGCGGGCACCCAAATGAAGCTCGCTCAATGCATGACAACAGGCATCTGGGCGAGTTCTGCGTAACTCTCCAAAATTTCTTCGATCTCCTCTTCGGTCGGAGTTTTTTGATGCCAGCCGTCAAGGCGTTGCTGAAACAACTCAGCCCAGGAGCCATCAAGGTAGACCTCTTTGCCGGAGCGTTTGTCTACGATTTCAAAGCCGTTGCGCATAAGTTGCGGCTGCGCCGGAACTGCGGACGCACTGGCGTCTGCGCTTTCGGCGTTGGCTTGTATTTGCATCACTGCAAAAGAATCCGAGTCGTAGAGCATGTGCATAAATTAAATATCCTTTGTCATTAGATGGCGCCTATCCGCGTGAATTCAAGGTTCATGGTGCGCTGGTGCCTGAGAGTTGCTGGTCCACAAAATCCCCGTTGCTCTGCGTGATCCTGATGCGTACCGGCCAGTAAGACATGGACGGTGCAAACCAGGTCTCAATTTTTTGGTCGAACTCACGCTTGGGTTCGCGGGTGAGTCGAAGGGCTTGGATATCGCCCACGGGCAGGTTCAGGTTTTCCATGTTCTCGACGATGAACGTCCAGGTGTCCGCATCGCGCGGCCCCACGGTGTAAATCGCAATGCGGGTGCCAGTGGGGACTGCGCCAGCTTGCCCTGCCAACAAGCCGGCGAGCTGAAAAAATACGCTCAGCCGGTCTTGTGCACCCCGCTGCCAGGGCAATTCAGGCCTGTTGGCGCTGAAGGTGATCTTGCCCTTGTCGGCGTCAAAGTGCGCGGCCAGCTCGTTGCGGGCTTTGTCACCAAAACGTTTGGGTGCCAAGCCATCGGCAGTCACCTCGCCCACGCTGGTCATGGAGCGCGAGCCAAGCAAAAACGCGCTGACCACCATGCTTGACTCGTAGCGGTTAGCTTCGCGCAGCCAATTTAACTCGCCATTGGCGTGGTAGTTCAGGCCGCGCGACAGGCCGGTCATCTTGTAAGTGAGTCGCACCGAGCTGGGAATGCTGAGGGCTGACGGCGACTGAGCCGGCTCCGGCTGGGCGGCGGCAACATCGGGGGGCTGCGCAGCCGGTACGGCAGGCGCCTGGGCCTGCGGCTGCGCTTCGGTTTGACCGGGCAACGCGTCGGCCGAGGCGAGAGGTAGAGGTGCAGCGGCGGGCTCAGGCAGCACGGGTGCAGCCGCCATGATGGACGGTGCTTCAGCTGGCCCGGGGCTTGCTTCAGGGGCTGCGGTCCGGGTTGTGGGCGGTTTCACGCGCACGCGCGCCGACTGAATAAACCCTGCCGCTGGTGTGCTGGCGGGTGGGGCTGGGACTTCAATGTGCCGTGTGTTGAAAACCAGGTTGACCGGCCGCGGTGTTGGCGTGGCGTGTTTCAGACCCAAGTCCAAGGGGCCATCAGCCAGCACCCACCAGTGCACCAGACTCACCAGCGCGGCCAACAGCCACAAGGCGCGGCGCGGCGAGCTGTGAATGAGCGTTAGCGGACGGTAGATCATGCGCAGTGGACTAGAATTTACCTTTGGATGGCAAGTCAATAGAAGCCACTTATCGTAACGCCAGGCGCTCATCGCCGCATTGATGTTTGCCCAGACTGGTCGCACCCAAGGGCAGCCAACCCAACACCCCTGAAAGACAAGCCATGAAACTCGCCACCTACAAAGACGGCTCGCGTGACGGTCAGTTGCTGGTGGTCTCGCGTGACCTTGCGACTGCGCACTACGCCAGCGGCGTTGCCGGCACGCTGCAGCAGGTGCTCGAGGACTGGAACTTCCTGTCGCCTCAGTTGCAAGACTTGTACGACGCGCTGAACCAGGGCCGGGCCCGCCACGCGTTTCCCTTTGAGCCTTCGCGCTGCATGGCGCCGCTGCCCCGCGCCTACCAGTGGGTCCATGGCGCAGCCTTCATGAACCATTCAGAGCTGCTCATGCGCGCCGGTGGCGCTGAGCCGCCCGCAGCTCCTGACACGGCGCCATTGATGCACCAGGGCTGCAGTGACAATTTTTGCGGCCCGTGTGATGACGTGATCCTGGCCAGCGAAGACGCCGGCATCGATTTTGACGCCCAGATGGCGGTGGTCAGTGCCGACTTGCCCATGGGCTGCACGCCAGAGCAGGCCCTTGAAGGCATACGCCTGGTGATGCTGGTCAATGAGGTGACGCTGCGTCATGTGGCGACGCAAGAGGCAGCCCGGGGCTCCGGTCTTGTACAAAGCAAACCGGCGACGGC
>CAMBWM010000239.1 GCA_945871335.1 Polaromonas sp. YR568
ACTCCGGCAGTCGGCTTTGCGGCCGCCATCAACGCGGTGAAGCGGTCGAACAGGTAGGCAATGTCATGGGGACCGGGCGAGGCTTCGGGGTGACCCTGAAAGCAAAACGCCGGCTTGTCGGTGCGGGCCAGGCCCTGCAAGGTGCCGTCGAAGAGGCTGATGTGGGTGGCACGCAGATGGGCCGGCAGGGTTTTTTCGTCCACTGCGAAACCATGGTTCTGGCTGGTGATGCTGACGCGGCCGGTGTCCAGGTCCTTGACCGGGTGGTTAGCGCCGTGATGACCGAACTTCATCTTAAAGGTCTTGGCGCCGCTGGCCAAGGCCATGATCTGGTGGCCCAGACAAATACCAAAGGTCGGAATGCCGGTTTCAATCAGCTCACGGGCTGCGGAAATGGCGTAGTCGCAAGGCTCGGGGTCGCCGGGGCCGTTGGACAAAAAGATACCGTCGGGCTTGAGCTTGAGCACCTCGGCGGCAGGCGTCTGCGCAGGCACTACGGTAATGCGCGCACCCCGCTCGGCAAGCATACGCAGGATATTTTTCTTGACCCCAAAGTCATAAGCGACCACATGGAACTTCGGCGCGCTTTGCACGCCATAACCCGAACCAAGCTTCCACTCTGTTTCGGTCCATGCATAAGAATTGGGGACGGACACTACCTTGGCCAGATCTTGCCCGCTCATGCTGGGCGCTGCCTGGGCAGCTGCAACCGCCTTGGCAATCGCTGCGGCGCTGACAGTCTCGCCGGCAACCAGGGCCATGATGCAGCCGTTTTGTGCACCCTGTGTGCGCAGGTGGCGGGTCAACTGACGGGTGTCAAGGTTGGCAATAGCCACCGTGCCCTGACTGACCAGGTAGTCGGACAGCGAGACCGACTTGCGAAAATTCGAGGCCATGAGAGGCAGGTCTTTGATGATGAGGCCGGCGGCATAGACTTTGTCGGCTTCGACGTCCTCGAGATTGACGCCGTAATTGCCGATGTGCGGATACGTCAGCGTGACGATCTGCTGGCAGTAACTGGGATCCGTCAGGATTTCCTGGTAGCCCGACATGGCGGTGTTGAACACCACCTCGCCCGTGGTGGCACCGGGGGCGCCTATGGAATTGCCGATAAAGACCGTGCCGTCTGCGAGCGCCAGAATGGCGGAGGGGTTGGTTCCCTGTAGAGACAAAAGCACTGGGTTCTCCGAGTGGTTACGGTTCGCCCAAGCGTGCACAAAAAGGTCCGGTGAAAGACACTGATTGACGTTTATTGGAAGGTTTTTGGCTTGACTTGGCGCTCGGGCGAAGCTGGTTTAGAAAAGCCACTGATTATAGCCGAGCCCGGGGCCTGATTCAGCTACCTTGGGTCGCCGCCGCACTGGCGTAGAGACAAATGGCTGCAGCTGCACCCACATTGAGCGACTCCTCGCCGCCCGGCTGGACAATCCGCACAGACAAGCGAGCCATGGCCGACAAACCAGCACTGACACCCTGCCCTTCATGGCCCAGAACCCATGCACAAGGCCAAGGCAAGGCCTGCTGGTGCAAATAAGCTCCCTCGTGGGAGCTGGTCACCAAAAGCGGGACCTGCAAGGCTTGGAGATCTTCTATCTCCAGGCCTTCCATCAGCAGCAGTCCGAAATGTGCGCCCATGCCCGCCCGCAGCACCTTGGGCGACCAAAGCGCTGCCGTGCCTTTTAGCGCCAGTACCTGACCAAAACCAAAGGCCGCAGCACTTCGCAAAATCGAGCCCACATTGCCGGCGTCCTGCACACGGTCAAGCACCACAGAGGCGGCGTCTGCTTGCAACTCAGGGGCTACCGGCAAGGCCATCACAAAACCCATAGACGCCGGCGACTCCAAGGCGCTGAATTCAGACCACAAGGCGTCGGCGATCACCACCGTCTTGGGGGCTGAAGCTGACCAATTGTCCGGAGCCTGGGGCCAGAAAGATTCAGAGAAAACGGCCACTTGAGGTTTCAAGCCACGCGCCAGTACAGCACGGCACAAATGGTCGCCCTCCAGCCAGACCAGCCCTTCCTTACGGTAGGCTGTGCTGTCATGCGCCAGTTTGCGCAAGGTCTTGACGAAAGGATTGGCGCGCGAGGCAATGTGGGTGAGCTCGCCTGGCCCCGAGATGTTGCCGGAAAAGCTCATGGCAAGACCCGCGCCACCGGCGCAAATGTCCGCCGGTGTTCAGAACAGGCGCCATGCAGTTGCAAGGCAGCCAAGTGCTCTGCTGTGCCATAGCCCTTGTGCGATGCAAAACCGTACTGCGGAAAGGCTTGGTCCATCTCCTGACACCAGCGATCTCGCCATACTTTGGCCAGGATGGAGGCCGCTGAAATGGCGGGTACCAAGGCGTCACCCCCGACAATCGCTTCGGCGACGATCACCAGGGTCGGAATGCGGTTCCCGTCGACCAGCACCTTGGCCGGTTTCAAGCGCAGGCCCTCAACCGCGCGCCTCATGGCCAGCATGGTCGCCTGCAAGATGTTGATCTCGTCGATTTCAGCCGCTGTAGCATGAGCAATTGAAAAGCACAAAGCCTTGGCGCGGATTTCGTCATACAGCTTTTCGCGGCGCAATGCAGTGAGTTTTTTGGAGTCGGCTAAACCCTTGATGGGGTGCAGATCGTCAAGGATCACAGCAGCCGCCACCACGGGGCCCATCAAGGGGCCGCGGCCGGCCTCGTCCACACCGGCCACCAGGCCGGGGACATCCCAAACCAGGGGCGCTTGCTCAGCTTGCAAGAATTTTTTCGATCGCATCTGTTGCCAATTGAGTCGTGTCGCGCTGCAGTTGAACGTGCAAGGCGGTGAATTTGTCCTGAACCGCGCTTATTTTCGCAGGGCTTGACTCGGCCGCTTGCAGCCAATCGATGACCGCAGCGGCCAGCGCCGTTGGCGTTGCCGCATCTTGTAAAAATTCGGGAACCACAAATTCGCCACACAAAATATTGGGCAAGCCAACCCAGGGCTGCAGCTTGAGCCGGCCCTTGAGCCACCATGAAAGCCGGTTCATGCGGTAGGCAATCACCATCGGGCGCTTGAACAAGGCTGCCTCCAGCGTGGCCGTCCCGCTGGCGATCAGCGTGACATCGCAGGCGGCCAGCACCGCGTGCGACTGGCCATCAACAATCTTGAGAATTTCAGTCAAACCGGCGGCAAGCGTCAGGCGCTGCAACTCGGCCTTGAGCCCGGGCAGCGCCGGCACGATGAATTGCGTGCCAGGACGTTGACGGGCAATCAAAGCCACTGCCGCCAGAAATGGGGGGGCCAAATGGTCAATCTCCGCTTGCCTGCTTCCCGGCAGCACTGCCACCACAGGACGGTCCAGCGCCAGCCCCAGGGCCAGACGAGCGGCCTCTTGGTCTGCTTGCATGGGAATCATGCTCGCCAAAGGGTGACCCACATAGGTGGCCGCAATGCCATGCTGCGCCAACAGAGCGGGCTCAAAAGGAAAAAGGCACAGCACATGGTCCGCACTGCGCTTGATTTTCTGAACGCGCTCAGGCCTGGAGGCCCAAATCGAAGGGCTGACAAATTGAACCGTCTTGACACCAGCTTGGCGCAGGGACGCTTCGAGGTCCAGATTGAAGTCAGGCGCATCAATGCCAATGAACACATCCGGG
Source organism: Polaromonas sp. YR568 (assembly GCA_945871335.1). The sequence continues at coordinate 3,617 of CAMBWM010000239.1, forward strand.
CGCCGGGCCAGCAAGTGTTGTTTCAAATTGCGGCGTATGCCGGAGATCTCCCGGTAGTGCAGCAGCACATCGACATAGCCCAGCACAGCCAGTTTGTCACTGGGCCACAAAGCCTTGAAACCGAGCGCCTGCATGCGCACGCCGCCAATGCCTTCAGCTTTCAAGTCAGGCCAGCGCTTTTGTAAGCCGCTCAGCAGCAAGCCTGCGAGTAAATCACCGGAGGTCTCTCCGGCCACCATCGCCAGATGCGGACTGTACGGGGCAGCCAC
>CAMBWM010000240.1 GCA_945871335.1 Polaromonas sp. YR568
ATTCCGCTGCAACTGCGTTTTGAAGCGCTGCGGCAGTGGCTCAAAGCACTCGAGTTCGTCAGCACCGACCCCCGCGGTCAGTGGTCTTATGAGCAGTTTGACGCCTTGATTGCTCAAAACAAACGTGACTTTGACACCCGTCTGGCCAAAGCCCGCGTGCTCATGGGTGAGGGCGAGTGGACGGCGGCCATGGACGAGCTGCTGGAGATCATCATGCGCGACAAGCTCTGGGGCGAGGAAACGCCGCGCAAAACATTCGTTGCCATTTTGGAGTTGCTGTCACCGCCGCGCCCTAAAAACGCGCCCGGCGCCACCGGCAAGACCGCCGCCGGCATCGAGTTGCTGGGCAAGGCCGTCGTTCAGGAAGACCCGCAGGCTGCGCTGGTCTCAAGTTACAGGCGAAAGCTCAGCATGATGCTGAACTGAGGCGAAGTCGAGCACGGAGGTTTTCATTTCAAATGCATTCAATTCGTGCGAATCGCGCACGAATTGAATGCATTTGGCGCCGAATTAGGGAAAAGAAGGTCAGCGAAAGCCTCTTTTAATTGGCATGGTTCTTGAATTCGAGAGTACTGGGAAATCCATTAACTCTAAAAGAAAGAACAACATCATGAAACTTAAACTCACCCTGGTGCTGTCAGCTTTGGCTTATGCCGGCGCAACATTTGGGCAGGCTAAGGCCCCTGAACCTGACTACACGCTGTCCTTCAATGGCAGCGTCGTGTCCGACTACCGCTATCGAGGCATTTCTCAGTCGCGTTTGACGCCAGCGGTGCAAGGCGGGCTGGATTTCGCGCACAAGAAGGGGTTTTATTTGGGCGCATCGGGCTCCACGATCAAGTGGATTGAAGACTCGGGCGCGACAGACGGTAATGTTGAAATCGACCTTTACGGCGGTTTCAAGGGCGATTTGGTGAAGGATGTCGCTTTCGATGTGGGCATGTTGCACTACGAATATGTCAGGAACAAGCTCGGCGCCGTCTCAGGGTATGCCAACGCCAACACCACCGAGTTGTATGGCGCCCTGACTTATGGTGTTGTCACCGCCAAGTATTCGCAGAGCCTAACCAATCTCTTTGGCAACATCAACAGCAAGAACAGCCAGTACCTGGACTTGAGTGCCACCTTCGACTTGGGTTCGGGCATGACTTTCACGCCCCATGTGGGCCGACAGCTGGTGAAAAATAACCCCAACTATCACTACACCGACTACGCCATCACCCTGGCCAAAGATCTTGGCAACGGTCTGAGCGCTTCGGCCATGCTGGTTAATACGAACGCCAAGTCAAGCGCTTACACCTGGGGCGGCAAAAATGTCGGCAAGTCCGGCGCCGTTGTCGGTCTCAAATACAGCTTTTAAGCACGGAGTTGTTGACGCAAACGCAAATTTAACCTTGGCGCCAACTTTTGACTGACCTACCGTTAGCGGCTGATTTCTTGCGCCCAGCGCCAGGCTCGTGGCCAGCGCGCAGAGCACAGGCTTAATTTGGCCGAGAGCGACAACTCGTCGAGGGCTGATTCAGCCCATTCGAACAAAAAAGCCCGCTGAACGCAAGCTCAGCGGGCTCTTACATGGGCACTCTAAAAAGCCTTCAGGCCAGCAAGCGAGCCAGCGCTTCTTTGTACTTGTCGGCAGTTTTCAGCGCCACGTCGGGCGGCAGTTGCGGTGCTGGCGGCGTTTTGTCCCATGGCTTGCCGTTGATACGCACTGCTTCCAGCCAGTCGCGCACAAATTGCTTGTCGTAGCTGGGCGGGTTTTGGCCGGCGATAAAAGCAGCCTGGTAGCCTTCGACCGGCCAGTAACGCGATGAGTCGGGCGTCAGCACCTCGTCCATCAGCGTCAGCGTGCCGTTTTCGTCCAGCCCGAATTCAAACTTGGTGTCGGCGATGATGATGCCTTTGGTCAGCGCAAAGGCGGCAGCTGTCTGGTAAATCTCGATGCTGATTTTTTTGATTTGTGCGGCGAGTTCAGCGCCGACGATTTTTTCGACCTGGGCGTAGTTGATGTTTTCGTCATGCTCGCCAGCTTCGGCCTTGGCGGCGGGCGTGAAGATCGGCTCGGGCAGCTGGCTGGCGTTTTTCAAACCAGCGGGCAAGGGCACGCCGCAGACAGATTGCGTAGCCTGGTATTCTTGCCAGCCGCTGCCGGCCAGGTAACCCCGCACCACGGCCTCGACCGGGATGGGTTTGAGCCGCTTGACCAGCATGGAGCGGCCCACAACTTGTGGCAACTCGGCCGGCGTGACTGCGCTCTCAGGCGCCTCGCCGGTCAAGTGGTTGGGGCAGATGTGACCGAGCTTGCCGAACCAGAACAGCGCCATCTGTGTGAGCAGTGCGCCCTTACCGGGAATCGGCTCGCCCAAAATCACATCAAAGGCGCTAAGCCGGTCGCTGGCGACCATCAGCAGGCGGTCTTTGCCTACGGCGTAGTTGTCGCGTACTTTTCCGCGGGCCAGGAGGGGCAGGGAGCTCAGGGTCGAGGTGTGAAGCGCTGCGGCCATGGTGGTCAGTGAACCACCTGGGCCAACTCACCCTTGGCGTAGCGCGCGGCCACCACTTGCAGGCTGTCGCCCTTGATTTTGGCGGCCTGCCCTTCGCAACCAAACTCAATGTAGCGTTGCTTGCAAATCGCCTTGGCCGCTTCACGCGCGGGTTTGAGCCATTCACGGGCGTCAAACTTTTCAGGGTTCTCGGCCAGAAATTTGCGCACTGCGCCGGTCATGGCCAGACGAATGTCGGTGTCGATGTTGATCTTGCGCACGCCGAACTTGATGGCTTTTTGAATCTCTTCCACCGGCACGCCGTAGGTTTCTTTCATGTTGCCGCCGAACTGGCGGATGATGGCCAGCAGCTCCTGCGGCACGCTCGACGAGCCGTGCATCACCAGGTGGGTGTTGGGAATGCGGCGGTTGATCTCCATGATGCGCTCAATCGCCAGGATGTCGCCGGTGGGCTTGCGCGTGAACTTGTACGCTCCATGGCTGGTACCAATGGCAATCGCCAGCGCATCCAGCTGGGTGCGTTTGACGAAGTCGGCGGCTTGCTCGGGGTCGGTCAGCAGCTGCTCACGGGTCATCACGGCGTCGGTGCCGTGGCCGTCTTCCTTGTCTCCCTGCATAGTCTCGAGCGAGCCCAGGCAGCCCAGCTCGCCTTCCACGGTGACGCCCAGCTTGTGCGCCATCTCGACCACTTGGCGAGTCACATCAACGTTGTAGTCGTAGCTGGCGATGGTCTTGCCGTCGGCCTCCAGGCTGCCGTCCATCATGACGGAGCTAAAACCCAGGTTCATCGCGCCCTGGCAGACACCGGGGTTCTGTCCGTGGTCCTGGTGCATGACCAGTGGAATGTGCGGGTAGGCTTCGACTGCGGCCTGGATCAAATGTTTGATGAACGGCTCGCCGGCGTATTTACGTGCGCCAGCACTGGCTTGCAGAATCACCGGCGCGCCGGTTTCGTTGGCCGCCTCCATCACGGCCTGAACTTGCTCAAGGTTGTTGACGTTGAAAGCCGGAATGCCGTAGGTGTTCTCTGCCGCGTGGTCTAGCAGTTCGCGCATGGAAACGAGAGCCATGAAGTATTCCCTTGGGGTGTGATGGAGAGGGGGCGTAACCGGGCGGTAACTCTTTTTGATTTTACCTGCCGTTGTTGGGGACCGGTGAGGGTCTGCGGCGGCAGCCTCATGCTGGGGTACCAGAAATCGGCGGCCGCCGCAGACCCTCACCGGATGCAGGGGGAAAATCCGGGGATGGGTTCCTGGCCATCGATCAGGTCGAGGGCAGGCTCCGCATGAATGACGTGGTAAAGCAAGAATGACGGCTAGAGCAAAAAACCATGGCGCAGTCGGGGTGGGGCCGGTGG
>CAMBWM010000241.1 GCA_945871335.1 Polaromonas sp. YR568
CAGCCGCGCCGAGCAGCAAACCCTGCTGGCGCATTGCCGCAGCACCGGCACCTGGATCCTGGCCGACGAGGTGTATGAGCGGCTTTATTACGAACCCACGCCCAACGGTTGCGCGCCGAGTTTTCTGGACATTGCCGATCCGGAAGACAAGCTGGTGGTGGTGCACAGCTTTTCCAAGAGCTTTTTGATGACCGGCTGGCGCCTGGGCTGGCTGGTGATGCCGCCCAGCATGACGCAGCACATGGGCAAGCTGATCGAGTTCAACACATCCTGCTCGCCGGTCTTTGTGCAGCGCGCCGGGGTGGTGGCCTTGCAGCGCACAGCGGAGGTCACGCCCCGTGTGGTGGCGCACCTTAAGACCTGCCGTGATACCTTGGTGCCGCTGCTGCAGGCGCTGCCGGGCGTGCAGCTGGCGCCGGCGGCCGGCGGCATGTACGCGTTTTTCAGGCTGACCGGACGGCCTGAGTTCCAGGACTCGCTGGCCACCGCCAAGCGCCTGGTGGCCGAGGCCGGACTGGGTTTGGCCCCGGGCGCGGCGTTTACAAACAGCACTAACCCCGCTGAGCAGGGCTGGCTGCGCTGGTGTTTTGCCAGCCAGCAGCCGGAGCGCCTGCGCCAGGGGGTGCAAAGGCTGGCCATTTGGTTGGCCCAAAACAAGCCGCCCGCTGGGCTATAATCCAAGGCTTTGCTGAATCTGCCCTGTGGTGTTGAGGCAAATAACACGGCGGTCTGCGGTCAACTCCCACTTCGGGAACACTGCGCCGTTCGCAAGTTCCTAAAGGGAAAACCCATGATTGCAAAATCGATCAAGGCCGACATTGTTCAGGCCAACGCACGCCAGGCTGGCGATACCGGCAGCCCGGAAGTTCAAGTGGCCCTGCTGACCGGCCGCATCAATGAGTTGATGCCTCACTTTAAGACCCACGCCAAAGACCACCACGGCCGCCGCGGTCTGTTGCGCATGGTCAGCCGCCGCCGCAAACTGCTGGACTACCTGAGGTCCAAGGATGCATCCCGTTATGTTGCGCTGATCGCCAAACTTGGCCTGCGCAAGTAAGCACTGACAACTTTGTAGAACGCCTGAGTTAGTTCACTAGCTCAGGCGTTTTTTACTTCGGAGCAAGGCAAAAAGAGCACGCGCTGTGTCATTCCACAAGAAAAGTCCCCTCACAACCCCGGTTTCAGGTGGTTCTCAGGCATTTTGTGGAATGGCATCGTGTTCAGCCGGCCCGCTTCGGGCATTGGGTAGCAGCCTTATGCGCCCGGATTCAATGGAGCAATCGCAATGAGCATGTTTAATAAAGTTAGCAAAACCTTCCAATGGGGCCAACACAAGGTCACGATGGAAACCGGCGAAATCGCCCGTCAGTCCAGTGGCGCCGTCATAGTTGACATGGACGGCACCGTGGTGCTGGCCACCGTGGTCGCCAAGACCGACGCCAAGCCTGGCCAGGACTTCTTTCCCCTGACAGTGGACTACCTCGAGAAAACCTACGCCGCAGGCCGTATTCCCGGTAGCTTCTTCAAGCGCGAAGGCCGCCCCAGCGAGTTCGAGACCCTGACTTCGCGCCTGATCGACCGCCCGATCCGCCCGCTGTTTCCTGAAGGCTTCTTCAATGAAGTGCAGGTCGTCATTCACGTGCTGTCGCTCAACCCTGAAGTCGAAGGCGACATTCCTGCGCTGATCGCTTCGAGCGCAGCGCTGTCGATCTCCGGCATTCCGTTCAACGGCCCGATCGGCGCCGCCCGCGTGGCCTACATTGACGGCCAGTACGTGCTCAACCCCGGCAAGACCCAGCTCAAAGATTCGCAGATGGACCTGGTTGTGGCCGGTACCGAAGCCGCTGTGCTGATGGTCGAGTCCGAAGCCCAGCAACTGTCTGAAGAAATCATGCTCGGCGCCGTGGTGTTTGGCCATGAGCAGGGCAACATCGCCATCAACGCCATCCACGAACTCGTGCGTGACGCCGGCAAGCCGGTCTGGGCCTGGCAAGCGCCGGCCAAAGACCTGCCTTTGATTGCCAAGGTCAATGAGCTGGCCGCCGCCAAGCTCGAAGCGGCCTACCAAATCCGCGCCAAACAAGCCCGCACACAAGCCTGCCGCGTGGTGACCGCTGAGGTCATGGCCGCGCTCAAGGCTGACGGCGTGGCATTCGACGGCGTGGCCGTTGAAGGCATGCTGTTCGACATCGAAGCCAAAATCGTTCGCAGCCAGATTCTGGCCGGCGAGCCGCGCATTGACGGTCGCGACACACGCACCGTGCGCGCCATCGAGATCCGCAACTCCGTGCTGCCCCGCACCCACGGCTCTGCCCTGTTCACCCGCGGTGAAACCCAGGCCCTGGTGGTCACCACACTGGGCACAGAGCGCGATGCACAACGCATCGACGCTTTGAGCGGCGACTACGAAGACCGCTTCATGCTGCACTACAACATGCCTCCGTTCGCCACCGGTGAAACCGGTCGCGTGGGCTCGCCAAAGCGCCGTGAAATCGGCCACGGCCGTCTTGCCAAGCGCGCTTTGATCGCCGTCTTGCCAAGCAAAGAAGAGTTCCCTTACACCATGCGCGTGGTCAGCGAGATCACCGAGTCCAACGGCTCCTCGTCGATGGCTTCTGTTTGCGGCGGCTGCCTGTCGCTGATGGACGCCGGCGTGCCGATGAAAGCCCACGTGGCCGGTATCGCCATGGGCCTGATCAAGCAAGACAACCGCTTTGCCGTGTTGACCGACATCCTGGGCGATGAAGATCACCTGGGCGACATGGACTTCAAAGTGGCCGGTACCACCAACGGAATCACCGCGCTGCAGATGGACATCAAGATCCAGGGCATTACCAAGGAAATCATGCAGGTTGCTCTGGCCCAGGCCAAAGAAGCGCGCATGCACATTCTGGGCAAGATGCAAGAAGCCATGGGCGAAGCCAAGACCGAAGTGTCTGACTTCGCGCCGCGTCTGTATGTCATGAAGATCAACCCGGACAAGATCCGTGATGTGATCGGCAAGGGCGGCGCGGTCATCCGTGCGCTGACCGAGGAAACCGGCACGCAGATCAACATCGAGGAAGACGGCACCATCACCATCGCCTCGAACGACAGCGCCAAGGCTGACGAGGCCAAGCGCCGCATCGCCGAGATCACGGCTGAAGTCGAAATCGGCAAGATCTACGAAGGCCCGATCACCAAGCTGCTGGACTTCGGCGCCTTGGTCAACCTGCTGCCAGGCAAAGATGGTTTGCTGCACATCAGTCAGATCGCTCACGAGCGTGTTGAGAAAGTCTCTGACTACCTCAAGGAAGGCCAGATCATTCGTGTCAAGGTCATGGAGACGGACGAAAAAGGTCGCGTCAAGCTGTCCATGAAGGCGCTGCTCGACCGTCCAAGCCAGCAGAACGATCAGGGCTAAGTCCGCTTGATCAGTGCCGCCGGTTTTTACGACTGGCGGTGCGGTCAGCTTGCACACCAAACTCGCATGAAAGCTGTTGAAATCACCGCTTACGGCGTACCCGAAGTGCTTCGGATGGGTGAACGCGCATCCGCTCAAGCGGGTGTGGGCGAGGTCTTGATCCGCGTGGCAGCCAGCGGGGTGAACCGCCCCGACGTGCTGCAGCGCACCGGCAACTACCCGGTGCCGCCTGGCGCGTCAGACATCCCCGGCCTGGAAGTCGCTGGCGAGATCATCGCGGGTGACATTGCGGCCATGGCCGCAGTCGGTTTCAAGCTCGGCGACCGCGTTTGCGCGCTGGTGGCCGGCGGCGGTTATGCCGAACTTTGTGTGGCGCCGGTGGGCCAGTGTCTTCCTGTGCCCAAAGGCTTGAGTGATATCGAGGCGGCTTCACTGCCTGAGACTTTCTTCACGG
>CAMBWM010000242.1 GCA_945871335.1 Polaromonas sp. YR568
GTGTAAGCCTCATACGCCAGACCGAAATGGCCGCTGTTCATGGGCGTGTAAATGGCCTGCTGCATAGAGCGCAGCAGCATGGAGTGGATCTGCTGAGCGTCGGGGCGGTCTTTGGTGGCCATGGCAATGGCCTGAAACTCTCCGGGCGCCGGGTCATCGCTGATGTTCAAACCCAGGCCGATGGCCTTGAGGTAGTTGCGCAGCACATCTTTTTTCTCGGGCGTCGGGCCTTCGTGCACACGGAACAAACCCACATGCTTGCTCTGCGCAATAAAGTCAGCTGAACAAACGTTGGCCGACAACATGGCTTCTTCAATCAGCCGGTGCGCCACGTTTCGGGTACGCGGCACAATTTTTTCGATCCGGCCGGCCTCGTCACAAACGATCTGGGTTTCAGTGGTCTCGAAGTCCACCGCGCCACGCACACCACGCTGCTTGAGCAGCGCCTGGTAAACGTCATGCAGGTCCAGTAAATGCGGCACCAAGGCCTTGCGCTGAGTCGCTTCAGGCCCGCGTGTATTGGCCAAAATAGCCGCGACTTCGGTGTAAGTGAAACGGGCGTGGCTGAACATCACGGCCGGGTAAAACTGGTAAGCGTGAACCTCGCCCTTGGCCGTGATGAGCATGTCACACACCATGCACAAACGCTCAACGTTCGGGTTGAGCGAACACAAACCGTTGGACAGCTTTTCCGGCAGCATCGGGATGACCCGGCGCGGGAAATACACGCTGGTGGCGCGGTCGTAGGCGTCAATGTCAATCGCGCTGCCGGTGTCCACATAGTGGCTGACATCGGCAATCGCCACCAATAAGCGCCAGCCTTTGCTACGACCGACTTTGGCCGGCTCACAATAAACAGCGTCATCAAAGTCGCGGGCGTCTTCGCCGTCAATCGTCACCAGAGCCACATCGGTCAGGTCAATACGGCCCTGCTTGTCGACACCGCGCACGGCGTCGGGCAAGCTGCGGGCCAAGGCTATGGCCTCTTGGCTGAACTCGTGGGGCACACCGTACTTGCGCACGGCAATGTCGATCTCCATGCCAGGGTCGTCAATCTCGCCCAGCACTTCCTTGACCCGGCCCACCGGCTGGCCAAACAGAGCCGGCGGCTCGGTGAGTTCCACCACCACCACCTGCCCGGTCTTGGCGGTGCCGGTCGCGCCTCTGGGGATCAGCACGTCCTGGCCGTAGCGCTTGTCTTCCGGGGCAACCAACCAGACACCGCTTTCTTGCAAAAGCCGGCCGATGATCGGGTTGGGCGAGCGTTGAATGATCTCGGTGACACGACCTTCAGGCCGATTTTTGCGGTCTTGCCGCACGATGCGGGCCTTGACCCGGTCTTTGTGCAGCACTGCGCGCATCTCATTAGGCGGCAGGTAGATGTCAGCCTCGCCGTCATCGCGCTGCACAAAGCCGTGGCCGTCCCGGTGGCCGGAAACCGTGCCTTCAAATTCGGCAAGAAGACTCGCGGCCTGGCTCTTTGGTGGATGATTTGTTTTGATAAGTCGTCTCTTTCACAGAAGGGTCAAACCTAGACCCCGTCATGCTCAGCATAATGCACATGTGTGTCAAAACTGAGCCGGTAACAGACTGATATATTGCGCAAAGGCCTCAGTCTGATACCGGGCTAATGGTACACTGCTGGCTGTGCCCGGGTGGCGGAATTGGTAGACGCGCACGGTTCAGGTCCGTGTATCGCAAGATGTGGAGATTCGAGTTCTCTCCCGGGCACCAGATACATCTAAAGTAGCTTTAAACACCGGTCAACCGCGGTTCTTCACAACAATTAAGCACAGAATCTGTGCTTTTTTTGTGCCTGCCAGCATACGGCTTCACCCCGCGCAGCGCCGTCTTCACAAAGATGCAGACTCGATAAATCGCCGTGAGACAATTCAGAGCAAGCCATCCAAAGCCCTGCTTAAGCGGCTGCCCGTAGCTCAGTTGGATAGAGCATCAGCCTTCTAAGCTGAGGGTCGGGGGTTCGATCCCCTCCGGGCAGACCAATTCATCATCCCAAACAGGCTCACAACACCACACGTATTGCTTATTTCCTAGAAGCGAAGAGCTGGTAGAGCTTGTCCATATAGTTTTCTTCCATCGAAAAGACCACCATCATTTGCTGACGCTCTGGGTTAATGGCAATGCGTTGGCCTCTGGCGCCGTTGAGGTAAAAGGTGCCGCTTAAGTCTTCAAAATTTTCCGTCCAAATTTGATAACCGTAGCCTTTAAATGACCGGCCTATCCATAAGTCATCGCCAAATGACTTAGATTGGTTTTGAATTTGCGTGGTACTCGCCTTTTCAACGAATCGGTTGTAGCAATCCGCTGTTGGCGTTCTCCGTTCATCCATGATGTGCAAGCCTATGCGGGCCCAATCACGCAGGGTTGCGTGAAAGCTGGATAGGGTATGAGTGATACCTTTTCCGTCATGAATCCAATAAGCCACGTCTTCAGCCTGAACGCCAGGCCAAAACAATGTCGAAAATGAGGCAGAAAACTCGGGGCGATCTTGTCCACCAGCGACAAAGGATAGGGCTTGCGTGTCTAGGTTTTTATAAGAGAACTCTTCACCCGCAGTCACTAAACTATGGTCCGGCTTTTTTTGAGGCGCACCATAGTCGTGTAATTGCTTTTGATAATCCGCGTAGCCTGCGTACCAAGGGTTACCCAAAAAGGCACTGGGTAGATGAGCTGGTGGATTTAAGGGGCTTCCTCCTCGCTTGACAGACCCTCGGCTTGCACCGCTGGCCATCATGAGCAACTGCCGCACTGTAGCCTCGCCATATTGCGTACCTGCAAGTCGGTCGTCATAAGACTTGGCTTTGCGGTCCAAATCTGGCAACAGGCCCGAACAGTGAATTCGACCCACAGTGAGTGCAGTCAGAGATTTGCTCATGGAATAACCCAGCAACGGCGTTTTAGGGCCAACTTGAGGGTGATAGCGCTCAAAAATAATTTCCCCCTTTTCGACAAGCAGAATGGCCAGCGTAGGGTTAGTGTCAAAAATCCGATTCGCGTTTTGGATAAGTGCGCGTTGCTTAAAACTTAAACTGGACGCAATGGGAAGTAGGCGGGGTCGGCCAGATGGCTGGATGGGGTAAACGGCCTTGAATTTTGAGAGTGAGTCGACGCAATCAACCCCCCGGCAGTAAATTTGCAACCCGTTGGGCTGAATACCTTCAGGCGGTTGTGGCAACACACCGCCAGACTGAAGGCATTTCCCTAGGCCTGGTTAAGGCGTAAATTGCGTTGCCGCCGCATACGCTTGTGTGTTTCGCAGCAGGCAATAACCATCTTGCGTTTTCTTGATTTCAGGCCCAGGCACTTGGGCTTGTGCGCCCAATGCAATACTGAAACATATCCCCAAAGAAACGTAAAAAAATTTCATGGTGCTTTTGAAATGAATGAACTCTGCAAAGATTACATGATTTGCATCGTAAAGGTCTTGGCATTACGGCTTTTTTAGGATTTGGCGTCAGGCCTTCACTGCGCTTAGTTGGCGTTCGATGCCGAATGAAAATTGAGGGAAGTTGGCTGCCGGCAGAGCTTTAGAAGGCGGCATAATTCTTCGGCTGAACAACACATCAAACAGGGGCAAATTCCGCATGCAAATTCGACGCACCCAGGTTGCCATCATTGGCGGCGGCCCGGCCGGGTTGCTGCTCGGGCAACTGCTGCACAAGGCCGGTATTGATGCCATCCTGATCGAGCGCCAAACCCCCGACTACGTACTCAGCCGCATTCGCGCCGGCGTGTTGGAACAAGTCAGCATGGACTTGCTCGACGAAGCTGGCGTAGGCGCGCGCATGCACCAGGAAGGTCTGGTTCACGGTGGCTTTGACAT
>CAMBWM010000243.1 GCA_945871335.1 Polaromonas sp. YR568
GATGAAGTGCAGCAGTTGCTGGACAAACTGGCAACCAAATCACCCAAGCTGGTGGAAGACCTGGTACCCGGCAAGCTGTCATTGGGCGTGGTCACACGCACACTGCAAAACGTGTTGGGCGAGTCGGTCTCGATCCGCGACATGCGCACTATCGTTGAGGCGCTGTCCGAGGCCTGCACCCGTACGCAAGACCCGGATCAGTTGACCTCCATCATCCGTCCCAAGCTGGGTCGCATGATCGTGCAGGGCTTGGTGGACGACAAAAACAGCCTTTCCGTGATCACTCTGGACCCGGGACTGGAGCAGTTGCTGCACAACGTGCTGCAACAAACCGGCCCGAATCAGAACATGGTGCTCGAGCCGGGCCTGTCTGAGCGACTTTTTAGCGCGCTGCGCTCCGGTGCCCGTGCGGTTGAAGAACAGGGCCACCCGGCCGTGTTGGTGGTGTCCCCGGCGATCCGCCCTTGGATGTCCAAGGCCGTTCGCTTCAGGGTCACTGACCTGACGATTCTGTCTTACAGCGAAATTCCGGAAGACCAGATGGTCAAAGTGATTCACACGGTTCACGCCGAGAACAACTCTTAAGCGGCGCAATTAAGCCGTCCCAGCAACTCAACTCTGTCACACGCCATGCAACTCAAGCGAATACTTGCCCGCGATACACGCACCGCCACTGACAAGGCCATTGCCCTCTACGGGGACGATGTCCTGATCATCTCCAACCACATGGTCAACGGCCAGACAGAGTTGGTGGTGGCACTGGACTTGCCAAGCGCCGAAGCCGTCGCAACCGCCCTGCCCCTGGGCATGGTGGAGCCCGTGGCCATTTCGCTGATTGATCAGCAGCCCGTAGCCGCTCGCAGCACCCCGGCAGCGTTGAAGGCGGAATCAGCTGAACCACTTAATTTCATGGACACCCTGCGCCAGGCCGAATGGAAGCAGGCGGCCAACCCAGCTTATGCCGCACCCGTCCAGAGCCAGCACGAAGATGCACGCGACTACCTGCGTGGCCGCGAAATCGTTGACATGGTGCGCGATGAGCTGGCTTCGCTGCGCCGAGAGTTTCGCTTGGGCCAGCAGACCGCCGGCTGGCAAAGCAACTTGCAATTCGCCCCTGAAGTGCAATCCCTGGCCCGCGCCATGGGACAAGCGCCTATTCCCCAGGAGTTGCGTGCACTGATGCTGGACACACTGAAAGACCATGCCTTGCCTGAGCAGGCCATTGAGGCCATCGCCGAGCAATTGAGCCACACCTTGAGCCGCCCCGCCGCGACCTTGCCGGACCGGGGCGTTCACTTGCTAGCCGGCCCTTCGGGTGCGGGCAAAACCATGATGGCGGCGCGACTGGCGCGCCACGCCGGGCAATTGCATGGCGCGCACCAGGTCGCTTTGATCAGCTACCAGGACATGCGGGCAGGCGCTTGGAGCCAGATTCAAATGCTGTCCTCGCAACTTGGGATTGACTGCTTTCGCGCCGGTGATGCCGCCACCCTGACGATGCTGCTCAACGAGCTGAGCACACGCCGCCTGGTGCTTATAGACACCCCCGGTGTGCAGATGAAAGAGCGCGTTGCCGAGGTCCTTTCGGTGCAGCCGGACTGCCAATGTCATGCCGTGATGCCGGCCGATGCCTCCAGTGCCACCCTGAACAAAGTGGCCAACGCCAACGCTGTGTGGCACAGTGTTTTACTCAGTAAGTTGGACGAATGCACACAGCCTTGGCCTTTGCTCAATTTTTTAAGCAATAATTCAATGTCTTTGGCAGGCGCCAGCGATGGCGCAGGTGCAGGGGATCTGGTGGACGAGTTTTCAGTTGGGCAATTGGTTTCGCTGGGTCTGGCTCAGCTGGATACTGGCCTTGACGACCCGCTCCCTGATGCCCATGCGGCTTTGGCAGCTTATTTGGCGCCACAAGAATTCCAAAGATCGTTTGCCTGAAAGATTTAATGAACAAGCTTTCCCGAACGCAGGTTATCGGCATCGCCAGCGGCAAGGGTGGTGTCGGCAAAACCACCGTGTCCGTGAACCTCGCGGTTGCACTGCAGCTGATGGGAGAGCGCGTCATGCTGCTCGACGCCGATTTGGGCCTGGCCAATGCCCAGATTGCCCTGGGCTGCCGCTGTGATTACAACCTGAGCCACTTTCTGAGCGGCGAAAAAACTCTGCAAGAGATCGTTATCACCACCCGGGCCGGTGTGCGCCTGGTGCCGGGCGCTTCGGGCATGCAAGAAATGGCCGCCCTCGGCGAGCTGCAAGCCGCCAGCATTGTGCAAGCCTTCAGTGAACTTGAAGACGACATTGACTACTTGATCGTCGACATGGCTGCGGGCATTTCGCCGGCGGTACTGGCCTTCATGGGCGCCTGCCCGCGCCGCTTTATTGTGGTTCGCGATGACCCCTCCTCGATTGCGGACGCCTACGGCACCATCAAAGTCTTGATTCAGGACCACGGCCTCGATGAAATCTACCTGGTACCCAATGGCATGCACAGCCAACAAGAAGGCCAGGTACTGTTTGAGCGTATCAATCAGGTTTGCGCTCGTTTTCTGAACCACAGCGTCAAGTACCTGGGCACGATTGAGCACGATGAACTGATTTTGGCGGCCCTTAAAAAATACCAGTCGGTGCTTGAATTTGCACCGGGGAGCTCAGGCGCACGCGACTTCCGGCGTCTGGCCGAAGCGGCTCGTCAGCTCGATCCGGTCCAGCAGGCCTCAGGGGGTCTGGAATTTTTTGTGGAGAGGATGGTCCAGCGGACCTGACGTCATGGCTCCTCAAACCCGTATGTACGAAGACGTACAGAACAACCACGAAGCGCTTGTCATGGCGCATCTGGGTATGGTCAAGCGCGTGGCGCTGCACCTGAAGGTGCGCATTCCACCCTTTATGGAGCTCGACGAGCTGATCCAAGTCGGCATGATTGGCTTGCTGGAAGCAGCCCGCGCCTACAACCCGGGCAAAGGCATCGAATTTGAGGGCTTTGCCCACAGCCGTGTGCGTGGCGCCATTCTGGATGAAGTACGTCGGCTGTCATTTTTGCCCCGCTCTGCGGTGGCCTTCAACAAAAGCCATAGCAAAGCCACCGACGAGCTGGCCTCTGAGCTGGGGCGCATACCGACTGAGGCGGAGCTGGCAGAACACGTCGGCAAAGACTTAGAGGCCTTTCAAAAAGAGCGTGGTCAGGCCAAGCGTTTTGAGACCTATTCGATGGAGGTCATGAACGACGAGGTCATGAACATCGCCGACGACAGCTCGCAGCAACCGGATGCGATCGTCGAACACGCCCAGTTCATGGGCGCGGTGGCCGATGCCATCGGAGAATTGGCCGAACGCGACCAATTGCTAATGAATTTGTATTATGTTGAAGAGCTCAACCTGAAAGAAATTGGCGAAGTGCTGGGGGTGACCGAGTCCCGCGTGAGTCAGTTGCTGAGCGCGGTCGTCAAAAAACTGCGTGTCACATTGAAAGTGGCTGAACCGGTCAGCGCCAAAGGGCGTAAACCGGGCTGACAGCCCTTGTCAGGCCCGAAAGACCTTCCGGTTCGAGCCGGGCTCTGGTTTTTTGGCGGTTTTTCACTCTTTTCATCGTCCAGGGCCAAGGTGGCCACCTTCTGCCCTCAAGTTTTCTGCCGGGGTTCCGATACTTGCTGTGTCCACAGTCAGTTAATTAGGAGCCCCAAAACATGCGAGTTCATTTCAAAGCCATGGAAAGCTACGGCGCCGGCAGCACTGCCAGCCAAGCTGTTGTAGCCGACAAAGTTGAACTGATCCAAATGCTGTTTGACGGCCTCATTGAGAGCCTGATGACGGCCAAGGGCCATATCGAGCAC
>CAMBWM010000244.1 GCA_945871335.1 Polaromonas sp. YR568
GATAAAGACCCCGTCAAAGCTGCAGGCGAAGTTCGCAGCCTGATGTTCATTCAACGTTTTGCCGCCGAAGTCGAAACGCGTATTGACCTTTTGTTACCCTCCTAAAACTTCATGGCATTGCTCCAGATTTCAGAACCCGGCCAGGCGCCGGACCCGCATCAGCGACGCATTGCTGTTGGCATTGACCTGGGAACCACGCATTCACTGGTGGCCAGCGTGCGCAATGGCGTGGCTGAATGTCTGCCTGATGCGCTGGGTCGGGTGATTTTGCCCAGCGTGGTGCGCTACCTCAGCGCCGACAAGCGCCAGATCGGCTTCGAGGCGCTGGCTGCCCAGCTGGAAGATCCGCACAACACGATTTCATCCGTCAAGCGTTTGATGGGGCGTGGGCTGCATGACATTGCTCAGCCAGAGCGACTTCCTTATCAATTGATCGACAAGCCCGGCATGGTGGCTTTGCAAACCGTTGCAGGTGAAAAGAGCCCGGTAGAAGTCAGCGCTGAAATTCTGGCGACACTCAGGTTTCGCGCTGAAGACACTTTTGACGACGACGTCTTTGGTGCAGTGATCACGGTGCCTGCCTACTTTGACGAAGCTCAGCGCCAGGCCACCAAAGATGCCGCAAAACTCGCCGGATTGAATGTGCTGCGGCTGATCAATGAGCCAACTGCTGCGGCCATCGCATACGGATTGGACAACCAAAGCGAAGGTATTTTTGCGGTCTACGATCTGGGCGGCGGAACGTTTGACATCTCTATCTTGCGGCTGACGCAAGGCGTTTTCGAAGTGGTTGCTACCGGTGGTAACTCTGCATTGGGCGGTGACGACTATGACAGTGTGCTGGCCGATTGGGCATTGGCCAAAGCTGGTTTTTCTGCGCTGGACAACGCTGGCGACAAGGCCGCACTGCGGCGCGCTGCGCGTGCAGCCAAAGAAGCTTTGAGCACGCAGGTCAGTGTGGATTTCGCGCTCGATCTTTCTGCAGGTCGTTTGCAGGTTTTGCTGTCAAAGGCTGATTTTGAGTCAGCTACAGCCGCGCTGACTGCGCAAAGCATGGCCGCAGTGCGCAAGACCTTGCGCGACGCTAAATTAGACAAACTCGACATTCAGGGCGTGGTAATGGTGGGTGGCTCAACGCGCATGCCGCAGATTCAGAGTGCAGTCGCCGAATTTTTTAGCCAAGAGCCGCTGACCAACCTCAACCCCGATGAAGTGGTGGCTTTGGGGGCTGCAATTTCTGCCAACCAGTTGGCGGGCAATCATCGAGGCGATGATTTGCTGCTGCTCGATGTGATTCCACTGTCTCTGGGCATTGAAACCATGGGCGGTCTGGTCGAACGCATTGTTCCACGCAACCAGACCATTCCCACTGCCATGGCCCAGGACTTCACCACTTACCAGGACGGCCAGACCGCGCTGGCGCTGCATGTGGTGCAAGGTGAGCGTGATCTGGTGGCTGACTGTCGCAGTCTTGCCCGCTTTGAACTGCGCGGCATCCCGCCCATGGCTGCGGGTGCGGCGCGCATCCGTGTGACCTTCACGGTGGACGCCGACGGCCTGCTCAGTGTCAGCGCCAAAGAGCAGGGCAGTGGTGTGCAAGCGCACATTGATGTCAAGCCCTCCTACGGCCTGTCTGACGAGGACATTGCCCGCATGCTGCAAGAGAGTTTCTCCACTGCACAGCAAGACATGGCTGCCCGCGCCCTGGCTGAAGCACGCGTCGATGCCGACCGCATGTTGTTGGCAACGCAGAGTGCGCTCAATCAAGATGCCGACTTGCTTGGCGGCGAGGAACGCGCCCGGATTGACCAGTTGATGGCCGCTGTAGGGCATGCGCGTGAGCATGCAGACGCCGCCGGCATCGAGGCCGCTAATCAGGCCTTGGCCAAAGGCACTGAAAACTTTGCCGCTCAACGGATGAACCGGGGTATTCAAAAAGCCTTGGCCGGGAAAAATATTGAATCGGTTTGAATCCGAAATCCAACAGACCCAATACATGCCAATCATCAAAATACTGCCGCACCCAGAATACTGCCCGCAAGGTGCCCAAGTGAGTGCGCCTGCCGGTACCTCCATATGCGAGGCGCTGCTCGATAACCATATCAACATTGAGCACGCCTGCGACATGAGCTGCGCCTGCACCACCTGCCATGTCATCGTGCGGGAGGGTATGAATTCGCTCAATGCCCCTGATGAAAACGAAGAAGACCTGCTAGACCGCGCCTGGGGCCTGGAGCCCAACTCGCGCTTGAGCTGCCAGGCTTTTCTGGGGCAGACAGATGTGACGGTGGATATCCCCAAGTACTCCATCAACCACGCCAAAGAAAATCACTGAATCTTTTCAGTGACTAGCCGCGTCCCTGTCACGCTATTATTGAAGTCATGCGCCAAATATTTTTAGATACCGAGACCACTGGCCTTTCTGCTGAAAGTGGAGATCGCATCATTGAAATTGGTTGTGTCGAAATGGTGGCCCGCAAGCTCACGGGCAGTAACCTCCACTTCTACCTGAATCCCGGACGTGACAGCCATGAAGATGCGCTTAAAGTTCATGGCATCAGCAACGAATTTCTCAAGGACAAACCAAAGTTCAGTGCCATCGCCGATGAACTGATGGCCTACCTTGAGGGCGCAGAACTTATTATTCACAACGCGCCTTTTGATTTGAGCTTTTTAAACAAAGAGCTTTCATTGATCGGGCGTGCCCCTGTCAAGGACTTCGTCGCCGGGGTGATCGACAGCCTGTCGATGGCCAAAGAGCTTTTCCCCGGTAAACGCAATTCGCTGGACGCTTTGTGCGACCGACTTGAAGTCGACAACTCTGGTCGCACCCTTCATGGCGCTTTGTTAGACGCCGAGTTGCTGGCTGATGTGTACATCAACCTCACACGCGGACAAAACAGCTTGGTCATGGACGAAGGGCCAGAGCCTGAGCCCGGAGAGCCAGCCCAAGCCATCGACCTGCGCAGTATTGAGCTGCCCTTGCTCAACGCCAACGAGCAAGAGCGCGCTGCGCATGAAAGCCTGCTGGCAGGCATCGACAAAGCCAGCAAAGGCAAAACAATCTGGCGAAGCCTCAGCGCTTAAGTGATTCGAGTGTTGCAAAACACCTATAATCTAAGGCTTGCCTGAAGGCGATGGGAGATTAGCTCAGGGGTAGAGCACTGCATTCACACTGCAGGGGTCGCAAGTTCGAAACTTGCATCTCCCACCAAAAATAACCATATAAATCAAGCACTTAGGGGTGACTCTAGGTGCTTTTTGTTAGGTTCAAAGTAGTATGGTCCGGGTTTACTACTTGTCATAGATTTTTCAGTGTCTTTTCATAGATTTCGGAACAGTCAAACAAGCCCATTTCAATGAGTGCTCAGTCAAGCCAGCATGGCTTACACGATTCCATGTGTTTTGCTCTGGGTGTGACGCAGCTGGCGCTGTGCTCAGCATCAAAAAATCGCTACGTTTGTTTTGAACTGCGATCAGCTACCCAGCCCAGCGAGTCCTAGAAAAACGCGCTGTAGGGCTTTTTTGATGCCCGCACGCTGTGCCCGATTGGGTGCTGCGTCCGTAAAAAATTGGGCTGCGAAAAATTCAGGTCAAGTACTTGCCAAATCAGGCTGGTGATTTTTGCTTTTACTTGTTCTCGCCGACCACAATTTGACCAGCCGGAGGTGGTGGTGCCGATCGTGCTGTGACCAGGCCGTTCATTACGCAGCCCCTTGATCAAATTTTCATTGACGTCAACAGTTACAGTTTTGACGTAATATTTTTCTGCTGATTTGGAGGAATGTCATGCTGGCCTGGCTAGGGCCAGGCCAGCAGGGTGTTACT
>CAMBWM010000245.1 GCA_945871335.1 Polaromonas sp. YR568
GTCATTGAGTTGCGCCTGAAGAATGCCGCCATTGAGATGGCCCAGGCCCGGGAATTTGACTTCGTTATAATCAACGAGTTGTTCGAGCGTGCGGTTTTCGACATGAAAACCATTGTTCACGCCCAGCGGCTCAAGTTTTCGGCCCAGCGGCGTGCCCGCGCTGACATCTTCAAAGCCCTGAACATTACTTGAAAACCACGCTGCGCCCCTGCGCTTTATTGCTTACCCGGAGATCATCATGGCCCGCATCACAGTTGAAGACTGCCTGGAAAAAATCCCCAACCGTTTCGAACTGGTGCTTGCTGCCACCTACCGCGCCCGCATGCTCAGTCAGGGCCATGCTCCCAAGATTGAGAGCAAGAACAAGCCAGGCGTGACGGCCCTGCGTGAAATTGCAGCGGGCAAGATCGGCCTTGAGATGCTTAAAAAAGTTCCGCTTTAAATAGCTGGCTCCCCCTCTAAAGCACCGCCTGCCGGTGCTTTTTTCTTTGGCGGTAACGCCAAACAACCCGCCCCGAGCCAAGCAGGGCGCGCTCGCGCTACATTTAAGGTATGAGCGCCCTGCTTTCTCCCTTATTGGCCAAACCTACGCCAGCTGCTGTCAATGCAGCTGCGGCCAGTTTTGCTGCGCTCACAGACAAGCTCGATTACATGAGTGCTGTCGATGTGGACAACGTACGCAGCGCCTACCGCTATGCCGATGAAGCCCATCTGGGCCAGTTGCGCAACAGTGGCGAGCCCTACATCACCCACCCGATTGCCGTAGCGCAACAATGCGCAGAATGGAAGCTCGACGCCCAGGCTCTGATGGCGGCACTGTTGCATGACGCCATAGAAGACTGCGGCGTCACCAAGCCCGAGCTGATAGAGCGTTTTGGCGCGCCCGTAGCCGAGTTGGTGGACGGTCTGACCAAACTCGAAAAACTCGAATTCAACACCCGCGAAGAAAACCAGGCTGAGTCTTTCCGCAAAATGCTCCTGGCCATGGCGCGCGACGTGCGAGTCATTCTGGTCAAGCTTGCCGATCGAACCCACAACATGCGCACATTGAGCGACGTGCCGCGCGACAAGTGGGCCCGCATTGCCAGCGAAACCCTTGATATTTACGTCCCCATCGCCCACCGTCTCGGTTTAAACACCACTTACCGGGAACTTCAGGACCTGGCATTTCAACATCTTCACCCTTGGCGCTATGCCGCTTTGGCCAAAGCACTGACGCGCGCCAGAGGTCGTCGCCGTGACGTTATCAAGCGCGTACAAAGTGAGCTTGAAGAGGCCTTCGAATTAGCCCATATTCCTGTACGCATTCACGGCCGTGAAAAAACGCTTTATTCGATCTACCGCAAGATGGACGACAAGCATTTGTCCTTTGCACAGGTGACCGATATTTATGGCTTTCGCATCATCGTGGGCGGGCTGACCGCTTGCTACACAGCCATGGGCGTGCTGCATCAGCTCTACAAACCCATGCCCGGCCGTTTCAAGGACTACATTGCCATCCCGAAAATCAATGGCTACCAGTCCCTGCACACCACCCTGATTGGTCCCTTTGGCACCAACATCGAGTTCCAAATGCGCACCGATGCCATGCATGTCGTGGCCGAGTCCGGTGTAGCCGCACATTGGCTGTACAAGGCTGCGGACCCGGAAAGTGATGCCTCTCAAAGCCTGGGCACGCAGTGGCTGCAATCGCTGCTGGACATACAACAGGAAACCCGTGATGCCGCTGAGTTCTGGGACCATGTCAAGATCGACCTGTTCCCAGATGCTGTGTATGTCTTCACGCCCAAAAGCAAGATCATGGCGATGCCGCGCGGTGCGACCATCGTCGACTTTGCCTACGCGATTCACAGTGACATCGGCGACCGGGCAGTGGCCGCCAAGATCAACGGTGAGCAAGTGCCCTTGCGCTCTGAGCTACACAACGGCGACGTGATCGAAGTGGTGACTGGCACGGTACCCAACCCCAACCCGGCCTGGCTTGCCTTTGTGCGCACCGGCCGGGCGCGCTCGAAAATCCGACACCACCTCAAAACCATGGCGCTGAGCGAGTCGCAGGACCTTGGCGAAAAAATGCTGACGCAAGCGCTGTGTGCCGAAGGCATCGACAAGCTGCCCACAGAAGACGAAATCAGCCGTAACTTATGGGAGAAAATTCTGCGCTTCAGCGGCAACCGCTCACGCGCCGACTTGTTGACTGACATAGGTCTAGGCAAGCGCATTGCCAGCATCGTGGCCAAGCGTATCGTCAAGCTACTGATAGAAACAGGGCACCGTCCTGACGCATTGCTCATCAGCCGGGCGCGCTTTACTGAGCATGAATCAGTCTCGCAAGGCTCGCTGCTTATCGATGGCAGCGAAGGAGCATCGGTACAGTTTGCCAAATGCTGCAAACCTATCCCGGGGGACAGCATCGTGGGCTACTTGGGACGAGGCGAGGGCCTGGTCATTCACACCGACGACTGTGCCATTGCCAAGCGTTTGGTACACCGGGACAGCGAACGCTTTATCGCTGTCGACTGGTCAGACGAGCCCAGCCGATCTTTTGAAACAGGCTTGCTGGTGACCGTCGTCAATGGCAAAGGAGTGCTGGCGCGTGTGGCTGCTGCGATGGCCGCCGCCGAGGCCGACATTACCCAGGTTGACATGGCCCAAGAGTCCACACAAGACGCGGCCGAGTTGCGCTTTGGTGTTTCAGTGCGTGACCGTGTTCATCTGGCAACCATCATCCGCGGGGTCAAGCGCACACCTTCTGTGTTGCGCGTGCAAAGGGTCAAACCCGGAATTCAGCCGGGCGGCGCCGGATAACGCACCTGCAAAACCTCCAGCAGCTGCACACCCTGCGGTGTCAGCAAGCTAAGTTCATCACCCACGCGCGCCTTGAGCAGGGTTCGGGCGGCCGGTGACACCCAGCTGATTTCGCCGGCAGCGCTGTCGGCCTCGTCGATGCCCATGATGGTGACGCACCGTTCGGTCAGCCCGTCCACCAAGTACACCACAGTGGCGCCAAAAAATACCTGGTCTCGCCCGTGGTGAATAGATGGGTCAGTAATCTCGGCCAGCTCAAGACGCTGGGTTAAAAAACGGATGCGCCTGTCAATTTCACGCAAGCGCTTTTTGCCATAGATGTAGTCGCCGTTTTCAGATCGATCGCCATTGCTGGCAGCCCAGTGAACAATGTCCACCACCTTGGGCCGTTCGGTATCGATGAGCTCAAACAACTCCGCTTTGAGCCTTGCATAACCGGCCGGCGTGATGTAGTTGCGCGCGCCCACTGGCAGAGGTGGCAAGGAGGGCTCTTCCTCTGAAGATTCTGACGCTGGTGGCTTGGCATGGCTCATAGCAAGGTCTGAGAAATATTTCAAAATAGCATTGAACCAGCGCAAGTCTACTCGCCAGCACAGTGACCATCTCAAACGGAGTGAGACAGAAACGAAAAAGCCCTGGAACATTGCTGTTCCAGGGCATCCGTCTGGTGCGGCTGGCAGGAATTGAACCCACGACCCCTTGGTTCGTAGCCAAGTACTCTATCCAACTGAGCTACAGCCGCTAAGCCTCGCATTGTAGCCGAATTCAAGACTTCGAAGCCCGATTTGGGCCCTCCCAAAGACGATCTCCAAGAGAAGTCAACTCGAACGGCCCAGCACTAGCAGCTTCAAGGAATTTGGTCTTTGATTTCCAATATCAAACCCTTGGCGCCGACTTTGACAGGCCCCAAAGTACCGGTCAAGTCACCCGACTGGGGAATGGCGTT
>CAMBWM010000246.1 GCA_945871335.1 Polaromonas sp. YR568
CGGTTCATGTTCCAACAATTGGCCAGACGCGTGGAGCAGCACACTGAATTGCAACTGCTGCTGAGGCTTGGCGGTATGCCCATGCGCGTTGTCATGGGGCTGGCGCAGTTCGCCGAGAGTCAGCCGCATTATTTGGCAGTGCAACGGTCGACACAAGCAGAAGACCCGGTAGACATCAGCCTGTCGCAAGACCAAATTGCCGCTGTGTGCGGTGTTTCACGCACCTTGTTGTCTGAGTGCTTGCAGCAATTGGCCAGGGGCGGCTGGGTCAAGTTGCGTTATGGCGGCATGAGCTTGCAAAAAGCCGCAGCCTGGCGTGTGTTTGCGCAAAAGTGGCAGCTGCGTCAGAGCCGTGTAGGCAGGCAATCCATGGATGAGCTGCTGGACGAATTAGCTCGCGCCGGCGTTGAAGCGCTCAGTCTGGCAACACGGCCGTGACTTCGATCTCGATCTTGGCGCGGTCTTCCACTAAGCCACTGACTTCTACGCAGCTCATGGCCGGGAAGTTTTTACCGATGACCTCGCGGTAAACCGCACCCAGCTCTTTGAGTCTGGCGCTGTATTCATGACGATCAATCACGTACCAGGTCATGCGCACCATGTGCTCGGGTCCGGCCCCGCCTGCGCGCAGCACGGCCACGATGTTGAGCAGGGCTTGGCGCGTCTGGGCAATGAAGTCATCGCTTTCAAACTGCTGTTGGGCGTTCCAGCCGATCTGGCCGCCCACAAAGATCAGGCTGCCACGCGCCATAACGCCGTTGGCATAACCTTTGGGCGCAAGCCAATCAGGGGGGGTGAGTGTTTTCATAGCGGGTTGGAGTGCTTGTATTGGCTTGAAAAATAAGGGTTGCAGGATCAGATCTGACGCAGCTTGAACCTTTGCAGTTTGCCCGTATCGGTGCGCGGCAAAGCAGCTACAAATGCGATCTGACGCGGGTATTTGAACGGAGCCAGCATGGCCTTGACATGGTCTTGCAGAGTCTTGACCATGGCCGCGTCAGCTTGCTGTTCAGGCTTGAGCACCACAAAGGCCTTGACCACCATGCCGCGCTCTTCGTCTGCAACCCCGATCACGCCGCATTCGGCCACAGCCGGGTGTTTGAGTAGCGCGTCCTCAACCTCCGGGCCACCGACGTTGTAGCCCGAGGTGACGATCATGTCGTCGTCGCGGGCCTGAAAGAAAAAGTAACCGTCTTCGTCCTGAATGAAGGCATCGCCCGGGTAGTTCCAGCCGGCCTGGACATATTTTTGCTGGCGCTCGTCCTGCATGTAACGGCAGCCAGTCGGGCCCATCACCGCCAGCTTGCCAATGCTGCCTCGGGGCAGCTCACGGCCCTCGGCATCGACCACCTTGGCGGTGTAGCCCGGCACCACCTTACCGATCGCGCCGCGCCGCATTTCTTCTGGCGGCGAGGAAATGAAAATATGAAACATTTCGGTGGCGCCAATGCCATCGGTCATCTCGATGCCGGTCGCTTCTTTCCAGAGCTGGCGCGTGGCGTCGGGCAGGCCTTCGCCGGCACTCACGCATAAGCGGAGCCGGGGCAAAGGCGTTTCACGCGCAAACACTGCCATCTGACGGTAAAAGGTGGGCGCGGTGTAGCAGATGGTTGCGCCGACGTCGGCCATCAGCTGCACCATGGCCTGCGGTGTGTAAGGTACGCTGGGAAAGAAGACCGAGGCGCCGGCCCACATCGGGAAGATCAGCAAGCCGCCCAGCCCGAAAGTAAAAGCCAGCGGCGGCGAACCCATGACGATGTCATCAGGGTTGGCGCGAAGCACGTGGCGGGGCCAGGTCTCGCAATAGGCGAGTACGTCGCGGTGGGTATGAACAGCGGCCTTGGGTGAGCCTGTGGTGCCTGAGGTGAAGGCCAGGATGGCGATATCGTTGGCTGAAGTCGGACAGGCCGCAGTCAAACCGTTTTTAGCGGTAGCCAGCGCCTCCAATGCGGCAGGGTTGCCCGGCTGATTAAAAGTAATCAAGGTCTTGAGTTGCGGCTGCTGGGCTTGCGCCAATTCCAGTTCAGCCAGCAGCTTCCCATCACACAGGGCCAGGACCGGCTCGGCTTTGTGAATGACCTCGGCGATTTCCTTTGCGCGCAGCAGCGGCATCGTCGTCACCGCCACGAGACCGGCGTGCACCACGCCCAGCCAGGCCAGTGCCATGTTCACTGAATTGCCACCGCGCAAGAGCACACGGTTACCGGGCACCAGGCCATAGTCTTCGGTCAAGACCTGGGAAATACGCCGGATGCGTTCACCCGCTTCGACGTAGCTCAGTGTGATGTGTTCAGAGCGCAGAAAGGGCCGCGCCGACCAGCCCTGCTGCGATACCCGAACCAACAACTCTGCCACCAAATTGGCCTGCGCCGCGATCTGTAATTCAGGCGCATCGTAAAGCAGCAGCGGCCACTGGTCAGCACCGGGCAGTCGCTCATGAACAAAGCGGTCGGTCTGGGCTGAAGAGGCGGTCATGGCGGGCGCTGAAGCTGCTGAGGTCATCTTGTGAGCAAGGCCTTTCCAATGATGAGTTGCTGCACTTCGGTGGCGCCCTCGTAGATGCGCAGTGAGCGGATATCGCGGTACAGACTCTCGACCTTCGTGCCCACCTTCACGCCCAAACCGCCGTGCATTTGCAGCGCCATGTCGATCACGCGCTGAGCGTTTTCGGTGGCGCTCATTTTGGCCATCGCCGCGGCGACGCTGCGTGCCTGACGGCCGGCATTGCCGGTGCTGTCCGGGCTGGCGCCGCTCTCATGGGCGTCGCGCATCCAGGCTGCGCGGTAGGTCAGCAGGGCCGCGGCGTCTATCAAGGCCGCCATCTCACCCAGCTTGGCCTGGGTGAGCTGGAAGTCGGCCAGCCGCTGGCCGAACATCTGACGGGCCTGCGCATAGGCTACTGCTTCGGCCAGCGCACGGCGCGCCATGCCTAGCGCCGCTGCGGCCACCGAGGCACGAAAAATATCCAAAGTCTGCATCGCCAGCTTGAAGCCGCCATCCAAAGGGCCGAGTTGCGCGTCTGCGCTCAAGGCGCAATTGGTGAACTGCAGACTGGCCAGCGGGTGGGGCGCCATCAAGGCGATGTGTTCGCTGCTGTCGAGTCCGGCGCGTGGCGCGTCCACGATGAAGGCGGTCATACCGCGCGTGCCGGCGCCCGGCGTGGTGTTGGCGAAGGTGACATAAAAATCGGCCATGTCACCGTTGCTGATCCAAGTTTTGCTGCCTTGCAGCGTCCAGCCGCACGCATCACGTACTGCCGATGTACGCAAAGCGCCCGCGTCCGATCCGGCCTCGGCTTCGCTCAGCGCAAAAGCGGCGATCTTGCGACCACTGGCGACATCCGGTAAATACGCAGCCTGCTGCGCAGGCGTGCCGGCCAGCGTGATGGCGCCACTGCCCAGGCCCTGCATGGCCAGTGAAAAGTCGGCCAGCGGCGAGTAAAAAGCCAGAGATTCGCGCAGCACCACCAGCGCCCGCGAGTCAAGTTTGTCGAGTGCACCGCCGGCACTGGCCGGCACGCAGTAGCGCAGCCAGCCGGCGCTGCCCAGCCGCTGCACCCAGTCGCGGCAGGCGCGGCGGTCATCGCGCTCGTCCACCAACTGCTGCGCTGTCCATGCGGCCAGATCGGCGGCCAGAGTGCGGTGCACCGGGTCAAAAAACGGCAGATTAAAGTGGTCTGCCGGAGGCACCACTGCGGGCTTCGAGTCGGGCGAATAGGCGACACTGTTCTGCATGTCAGTCTC
>CAMBWM010000247.1 GCA_945871335.1 Polaromonas sp. YR568
GCGGACGTAGGCCAAGAGATTGTTATCGACCAGGTATTGGCTGTCGGCACCGGCAGTGATATCAAGGTGGGTACGCCCTTGGTGTCCGGTGCAACAGTCACAGTCACGGTTCTTGCCCATGGTCGGCACGACAAAGTGCGCATCTTCAAGATGCGTCGTCGTAAGCACTACCAAAAGCGCCAGGGCCATCGGCAAAATTTCACTGAATTGCAAATCGGCAATATCGCCGGTTAAGCAAGACACCAGGAGTAACGGGAAATGGCACAGAAAAAAGGCGGCGGCTCTACGCGAAACGGGCGCGATTCGCAGCCCAAGATGTTGGGTGTCAAGAAGTTTGGCGGCGAAGTGATTAACGCAGGCAGCATCATTGTTCGCCAGCGTGGCACCAAGTTCCATCCGGGCACCAATGTCGGCATCGGCAAGGATCACACATTGTTTGCGCTGGTTGACGGTCAAGTGTCTTTTGCCGTCAAAGGTGCTTTGAACAAGCAAACCGTCAACGTGACACCAGCCTAAAGCGGTTCACTTCGATGGTATCGAAGCCCCGCCTGCCGGGGCTTTTTTGTTTCTGATTGCACCTGCCCGGACTGCTCTTGATTTTGTAAACTCGTAACGCAACCCTCCGGCAGATCGGGGAACTCACCATGAAATTTGTTGACGAAGCATACATAGACATCGCCGCGGGCGATGGCGGCAATGGCTGCGTCTCGTTTCGTCATGAGAAGTACAAAGAGTTCGGCGGCCCGAACGGCGGCGACGGTGGCAGGGGCGGACATATCTATGCCGTGGCCGACATCAACCTGAACACGCTGGTCGATTTCCGTTTTTCAAGGCGGCATGACGCGCGTAACGGCGAGCACGGAAAAGGTTCGGACATGTTTGGCGCCAAGGGCGACGACATCGTCTTGAAAATGCCAGTCGGCACCATCCTGACCGATGCCGAGTCGGGCGATATTTTGTTCGAGCTGCTGGTGCCGGGTGAAGAAATATTGATAGCCAAAGGCGGCGATGGCGGTTTTGGTAACTTGCGCTTTAAGAGCTCGACCAACCGTGCACCGCGCACCAAAACACCGGGCTGGCCTG
Source organism: Polaromonas sp. YR568 (assembly GCA_945871335.1). Next base: position 1,084 of record CAMBWM010000247.1, read on the forward strand.
GCGAGAAGAAAAGCCTGAAACTCGAATTAAAAGTGCTCGCCGACGTGGGCCTGCTGGGCATGCCGAATGCCGGTAAGTCGACTTTCATCACGGCTGTCTCGAACGCCCGTCCGCGCATCGCTGACTACCCTTTCACCACGCTCCACCCAAATTTGGGTGTGGTGCGGGTTGGCCCAGAGCAAAGCTTTGTGGTCGCTGACCTGCCCGGTTTGATCGAAGGCGCCTCTGAAGGTGCCGGCCTCGGTCACCTGTTTTTACGGCACTTACAACGCACGCGATTGTTGTTGCACATTGTGGACATGGCACCGTTTGACGACAGCATTGATCCGGTCAAGCAGGCCAAGGCCATCGTGGGCGAACTTAAGAAATATGACGAAGGTCTGTTCGACAAGCCGCGTTGGCTGGTCTTGAACAAACTTGACATGGTCGAGCCCGACAAGCGCGCCGCGCTCGTCAAAGATTTTGTCAAACGCTTCAAATTCAAAGGGCCGGTGTTCGAGATTTCCGCGCTTACACGCGAAGGCTGCGAGCAACTCGTCAAAGCCATTTACCAGCACGTCAAATCGGTTCAAAAAAGCGAACAAGCCCCTGAAGACATCGACCCGCGATTCGCGCCGGCGCCCGTCGCGGGTCTGGACGACTGACCTGCTCAGAGCCTCATAACCATGCCAACCAACACTTTGTCACCCGTTTTACTGAACGCCAGGCGCATCGTCGTCAAGGTTGGCTCCAGTCTGGTCACGGACGAGGGGCGTGGCCTGGATGCTGAGGCGATCGGCTTGTGGTGCAGCCAACTTGCACTGCTGGTGCAAGACGGCCGCGAGGTCATCATGGTCAGCAGTGGCGCGATTGCAGAAGGCATGAAGCGGCTGGGCTGGTCATCGCGACCCAAAGCAATTCATGAGCTCCAAGCTGCCGCAGCCGTGGGCCAGATGGGCTTGGTACAGGTCTACGAAAGCAAGCTGCGCGAGCGCGGCATCGGCAGCGCTCAAGTCTTGCTCACCCATGCGGACCTGGCTGATCGCGAACGCTACCTGAATGCCCGCTCCACGCTGCTGACGCTGATTCAGCTGGGGGTGGTGCCGGTGATCAATGAAAACGACACCGTCGTCAATGACGAGATCAAGTTCGGCGACAACGACACATTAGGCGCTTTGGTCGCCAATCTGGTGGAAGCCGACCTGCTGATCATCCTGACCGACCAGAAAGGCTTGTTCACGGCCGACCCGCGCAAGGACCCCCTGGCCACGCTGGTTCAAGAGGCAAAAGCTGGCGACCCCGCCCTTGAAGCGATGGCCGGCGGTGCTGGCTCGAGCATCGGCAGGGGCGGCATGCTAACCAAAATTCTGGCCGCCAAACGGGCCGCGGGCTCGGGTGCCTCCACCGTCATTGCCTGGGGCCGCGAGCCCGAGGCACTGGTGCGTCTGGCGCGGGGGGAAGCCATCGGAACGCTGCTGGTGGCGCAAACGGCCAAAAATCAAGCGCGCAAGCAGTGGATAGCCGATCATCTGCAGATGCGCGGCTCGGTGATGGTCGATGCCGGCGCTGCGGTCAAGGTGCGCGACGAAGGCAAAAGTCTGTTGCCCATTGGAATGACCTCCGTTCAGGGCGAGTTTTCGCGCGGCGATGTGATTGCTGTGCGCGACGATACGGGCCTTGAGATTGCCCGGGGCCTGGCCAACTACACCAGCGCTGAAGCCAGGTTGATTTCCGGCAAGTCTTCGGCAGAATTTGAGCGCCTGCTGGGCTACACGGGCGAGCCGGAAATGGTCCACCGGACCAACCTGGTGCTCAGCCGCTAATTGGCGCCCGGGCCTCAGGGCTTGTCGCCGCTGGCCGGCTCAAAATTGGTGTGCGGATCGGGGTCAAAACTGGCGCCGGGTGGCAACTCCATAGCGGCAAAAGGACTACGTTGCGCCGCCTCAACACGCGTGTTTTGACCGCCGCCATCACGCTCTCTCGGGCCACTGCGTGCATAACGACTGCGTTGCTCGACACGCAAGTCGGTCCGTGCATCCAGACGGGGTACAAAGCGAGAGAGCTCGGTCAGCGCCATTTCATAGACACCGCGCTTGAACTCGACCACCACATCCAGCGGCACCCAGTACTCGTTCCAGCGCCAGGCGTCGAATTCGGGATGGTCGGTGGCGCGCAGGTTCAAGTCCCAGTCGTGACCGACCAGTTGCAGCAGAAACCAGATTTGCTTCTGGCCCTTGTAATGTCCGCGCGCATCACGGCGGATAAACCGGTCAGGCACCTCGTAGCGCAACCAGTCACGGGTCCGGGCAAGCACCTGCACATGCTGCGGATGCAGCCCCACTTCTTCATGCAATTCTCGAAACATAGCTTGCTCGGGGGTTTCGCCCCGGTCAATGCCGCCTTGCGGGAATTGCCATGAGTGGGTGCGTATACGCTTGCCCCAAAACACCTGACTTTTCTGGTTGAGCAAGATGATCCCGACGTTAGGCCTGAAGCCATCGCGGTCGAGCATAATCAAACCTCAAATTTTTTAAACTGAGCCCATTATGCACAGCACAAGCCCGAGCGCCAAGCCTGCTGCCGGCCGCAGTCGCCCACCCCTGGAAAATATACCCGCATGAAAGCTTCGCAGTTCTTCATTTCCACGCTCAAAGAAGCACCCGCTGACGC
>CAMBWM010000248.1 GCA_945871335.1 Polaromonas sp. YR568
ACGTTGGAGAAAGTCACGCCGGTGATGATATTGACCTTGTCGCGCTCAATGAGTTTTTGCGCCAGTTGCACGCCCAGGTCGGTCTTGAGCTGGTCGTCTTCTTTGATCACTTGAACAGTCGCGCCACCCAATTTGCCGCCGTTGTGTTCCACGCCGAGCATGAAAGCGTCGTACTGATCCTGGCCCAAAGCACCGGAAGGGCCGGACAAAGTACCCAGAAAACCGATCTTTACCGTCTGCTGCGCCTGCGCAGACATGCTGCAGGCGGCCAGACCCAAAACTACCACCAGGCTGTTCAATTTGAATTTCATAAATCCCCCCGTTGTAAAAAATACGCATTAAAGAAGATAGCTTCGCAGAAAAATAGTTTAGGCATAAACATAATCCCGTCAATACCGGATAACCCGAGCCGGTTTAACCGGGCTTCACCCCTGCCGCCAGCGCCCGCGTGGCGTGCCAGGCCTGCCAGTCGCGGCCGGGGTGAACTTCCCCGCAGGCCGGGCAGGTTCGCAGGGCCGGCGCCGCATTGTAAAAAACGCCATAAGCACGTGGCAAATCTTCCACGATGCTTTGCAACTGCAACTCCGAGCGGTGAACCAGCGTGCCGCAATGGGCGCAGTACCACTCAAAAGCATCGAGCACGCCGGCCGGACGCGATCGCTCCAGCACGGTGCACAGGCTGCCCGGCTCCGGCCGCTGGGGTGAATGGCGCACGTGCGGTGGCAGCAAAAAGATGTCGCCCTCATACAAATCAATGCGCTCGAACTGACCCCGGTCTATCACCAACAAATGGGCGCTGCCCTTGAACTGGTGAAAGTACTCTTCATAGGGGTCGTCATGAAAATCAGTTCGCTGGTTGGGCCCGCCCACCACGGTGACGATCAGGTCGGTGTCACGCCAGATCTGCTGGTTGCCCACCGGGGGCTTGAGCAAATGCTGGTTGTCTTCGATCCACTTGGGGAAGTTGATGGGTTTGAGCATGGCGTACTCCAGGGAGTGTGTCGTCAGATCACGACCGTTGCAGTTTCATTGAGGATACATCGCACCACACTGTAGGCTGTCATGAGCGAGGTACGCGGATTTTGCGGGTCTGGCAGGCCGCACAGGCGTGTGCTCATCTGCCCGCCGGCGCCATCAGCCTCGATTTCATGCACATTACCACCGGCCAGGGGGTCGGCAATCATCTCGACGGTGGTGCCATCAAACCCCAGGCCTGCCAGCGCGACCGTGGCAGCCACATTGGCGTTGCGCGGGTATTGCAGCGCCGCCTCACGGGCAGAGCCGCGAAAAAACGTCACAGATTCGGTCATGGCGCCCAAATCAAGCTGCTGCTCGGCGGCACTGCCGGCCCAGGCCAGGGGCGGTTTACGCGAGCGGTAGGTGACCTGTCGCAAGCCGGCCAGACGCGCCGCAGCCAGCCAATCAACGCCACCAATGGCACCGGCAGGCAGTAACAAACGTTGGCGAGCCGATCGCGCTGCGCTGACCAAAGCGGCTTCGCGTGCGGGCTCGGCCAGTGCGCCGATGGAAACCACCAGCAAATCGATGCCAGCTTGCAAGACAGTCACACCATGCAGGTCGACCACTTGATGTCCGGCGCATTCAACCACCAAGCCGGGCTGGCGTTGCAGCACTTGTGTCAAGCTGTCGACCAGCAAGGCATCGGCTTGAGGCGCGAGCACCAGTGCAGCCGCACGATCGCGCACCAGGATGGCCACCACCTCGACCTGCTCGGCATGGGACAGCAGCAAGCGGTGTACCGCTTTGCCGATGGCACCGTAACCGAGCAAGGCAATTTTTTGTCTCATCACCATGCGCCTGTCAAACCGATGTTTCCAAAATATGCGCCACAGCGCGCCGCGTCAGCACGGCCGCCAGATGCGCCCGATACTCTGCCGAGGCATGGATATCGCCCAGCGCGATATCCGGATGCAGTTTGCATTCTTGCAGAACCTGGGGCGCCATCTGCGCAGTCAAGGCCCGCTCGGCATCGGCCCAGCGGTAAATGCCACTGCCCAGACCGGTCAGCGCCACGCGCACCTGCTTACCCTGCTTGGCCACGGCCACACCGGTCAGGGCAAAACGCGAGGCCGGCTGCTCGAACTTGAGGTAATGCGCTTGCTGCATGCACGGAAACTGCACCCCCAGCACGACCTCGTCAGGCGCCAGGGCGGTACTGAACAGGCCAGTAAAAAATTCGTCAGAGGGCAGTTGTCGGCGGTCGGTAAAGACAGTGCCGTTCAGCGCCATCAGACCGGCAGGCCAGCAGGCCGCCGGGTCAGCATTGGCGATAGAGCCGCCCAGCGTCCCGCGCTGTCGGATCTGCTGGTCGCCAATACCGCCGGCCAGTTGCGCCAGCATGGGCGCCAGTTGCTTGACCAGCGGCGACGCAGCCACGCTGGCATGGCTGCACATGGCGCCTATCCAGAGGCCGCCTCCCTGGGCACGGATGCCACTCAGCTCGGGCAGGGCTTGCAGGTCAACCAGCATGGAGGGCTCTGACAAGCGCAGCTTGATGGCCGGCAGCAAGCTTTGCCCGCCGGCCAGCAATTTTGCGTCAGGGTCTTCTCGCAGGCAGGCCACGGCCTCGGCGAGGCTGACCGGGCGCCGGTAGTCAAAGGGTGTCATGTGCACCCTCTGGCTTTGCCGAGCGCATGCATTCAAGACCTTCACACACAGCGTTGACAATGCCGCGGTAACCGGTGCAGCGGCACAGGTTGCCGCACAGCGCCTGGCTGACGGCTTGGGGCTCTGAGGGTACCCCTTCGGCCGCCATGGCCACACCTCGCATGACCATGCCCGGCGTGCAAAAACCACATTGCAACGCGTGGTGCCGGCCAAAGGCTTGCTGCATAGGGTGCAAACTACCGTCGGCGTTTTCCAGTCCTTCAATGGTCAGCACGCGGGCACCGTTGACCTGCAGCGCCAATACGTTGCAGGACTTGGTGGCCGCGCCGTCCACCAGCACCGTGCAGGCGCCGCACTGGGCGGTGTCGCAGCCCTGGTGGGTACCGGTCAGCCCCAGTTGCTGGCGAAGCAAATCCACCAGCAGGGTGGAAGGTGGCACTGCCAAGGCGACCGGCTGGCCATTGACCTGAAGGCTGACAGAAACAAGCGGGTTAACGGACATGAAGCAGCCCTGCGGTATCAGCTCAGACGCAGACCGCTGCGGGCAAAGGCTTCGCGGGTGGTTTGCTTTTCTGCTTCACTCAGTGGCAGCAAAGGCCGGCGCACCGGCCCGCCCGCCTGCCCTAGCAACTCCATCCAGTACTTGCTGTGCGCCTGTGGCTTGCCCTTGGGGCGCGACTGTTTAAAGGCCTCACGCGCCGGGTTCAGACTGTCGCGCAGGGCCCGTGCTTCCGCGTGTTTACCCTCAAAAGCCAGCTGGGTGTAGCCGTTGATGCGCTGGTCCACCGCGGTCTGCAACAAAAAAGGCGGCGTCGAGCAAAGGTACAGCCGCCAGCCCAGCTCGATCACGTTGTCCAGCCACTCTTCTTCAGAGGCCGTGCTGACAATGATCTTGTCGCCGGCTATTTCGGTCAGACGTTTGTAGAGCTCGCGGTCCACGCTGTATTTGATGGCCACAATATTTGGCAGCTCAGCGATACGGGCGCACAGCTCGGGGCTCATGACATAACCGCAATCGGGGTGGTTCCACAAGGCAATGCCGATGTCCAGCTGCTCGCTGAGGTAGCGGTAGTACTCGTAAATGGTCTCGTCGGTGTC
>CAMBWM010000249.1 GCA_945871335.1 Polaromonas sp. YR568
GTGAACGGGCTCTATGACATGGGCGCCAACGTCTGGGAGTGGACAAGCGACGCGAAAGGGGACGAGCGCAGAACGGTGGGCGGCTCCTGGTGGTACGGCGCCTTCAACATGAAAGCCGATGTGCAGGCCTTCAAGCCGGCCGGCTTTTACGCGGTGTACATCGGCTTTCGCTGCGTGTACGCGCGCTAGCGCAAAGCCGCTTGGGCGCTGGCTTTGTCGCTGGTAAGTCAGCGCTGCAGCAGCACTATCGCACGCGCTTCCATGCTCAGGCCCTCGCCCACCGGGCCCATTTTTTCAGCCGTTTTGGCTTTCACGTTCACCGCATCCAAAGCCAGGCCCAATGCTGTGGCAATGCCGCGCTGCATGGCCGGAATGAAAGGCGCCAGCTTAGGTGCCTGCGCGATGATGGTGCTGTCAATGTTGCCAATGGCCCAGCCCGCCTGGCGCACCAAAGCGGCCGCTTCGACCAGCAGGCGCATCGAATCAGCGCCCTTGAAGCGCGCATCGGTGTCAGGGAAATGCCGACCGATGTCGCCTAGCGCGGCAGCACCCAGCAGCGCGTCTGTGATGGCGTGCAGCAGCACATCGGCATCTGAATGACCCAGCAGACCACGCTCATGCGGCACCTGCACGCCGCCCAGAATCAACTTGCGCCCCGCCACCAGCGCATGCGTGTCCCAGCCCTCGCCGACGCGAAAGGCGCAGACGGAAGGCTGCTCAGCGGGGTTGGTGGCTGCGGTAGTAAGCGTAGGCAAGTTCATGTGTCAAACCAGTCAGTGTCTTCAAGGGCCAAGCGCCGCGTCAATGGCGACGGCTTTGCAGCAGCGCGTCGGCCAGCGCAAAGTCTTCAGGGTAGGTGATCTTCAGGTTGTGTGCGCCAGAGCGCACCAGCCGGGGTGACAAACCCAGCGCTTCCATGGCACTGGCCTCGTCGGTCACCACCAAGCCGCGAGCCTCGGCTGCCATCAAGGCGTCCAGCAAATCGCCCACGCGAAACATCTGCGGCGTTTGCGCCAGCCACTTACCGCTGCGCTCCAGCGTGGCGCCAACCCGCGGGTCTGCGTCTGTTTGTTCGGCCGGGGCTTGGACTTTGAGGGTGTCGGCCAGCGGTTGGGCCAGCAAGCCACCGACGGGATCATGTTCGCACGCTGCGATCAACTGCCGGATTTGCGCTGGCGTGACCAGGCAACGCGCTGCATCGTGCACCAGCACCCAGTCCCGGGGGGCCGCCTTACCAGCGGTGCTCAGCAAGGCCTGCAAACCCTGGCGCACAGAGTCTGCACGCGTGGTGCCACCGCAGCGCAGTAAGGTTTCGCCGGGCAAACCAAAGCCAGGGAATACAGACTCAAAGTCAGCGTCGTCCGGGGAAATCACCACACTGAGCCCGGCCAGCTCCGTGCCCAAGGCCCGAAAAGCCTGCACCGTGTGAACGACCATGGGCTGACCGGCGAGCTGCTGGTATTGTTTGGCCAAATCAGGGGCACCGGCAACAGCCGCACGGCTGCCATTGCCGGCGCAAGGAATGAGCACAAACACACGCGCCGATGGCGCATAAACCAAGTCAGGCGTGGCTGATTTCAATGATTTGTCGGTCTGGGCACTCATTGGGCGATCATAGATTCTAAAATCAGCCCTGCACCCCCCGCCGGCCGGCGTGGGGTGTTTGCCATTGGCGCTGAATTTTTTCGTTTTCCGGTCCTAGCTGAGCATTCATGGATTTACCCAAACTTGTCCCCGGCAAACGCTTCACCCTGCCGCAACCCATTGGCTCGGCCGACGCCCTGCTGCTGGCCCGCCTGGGCCTGCGCGACAAAGCGCAAGGCCGTTTGACCGCCATCGTCACGCCCGACGCCAGCACGGCGCAGCGCCTGCTTGACGAGATTGCATTTTTTGCGCCGGCCCTGCGCTGCGTGCTGTTTCCCGACTGGGAAACCCTGCCCTATGACGCTTTTTCACCGCACCAGGACCTGATCAGCGAACGCCTGGCCACGCTCTGGCGCATCAGCCAGCGCGACAAGGACAGTGGCGCGGACCTGGTCATCGTGCCGGCCACCACGGCGCTGTACAGACTGGCGCCGCCCAGCTTTCTGGCCGGCTACACCTTCGAGTTCAAGGTCAAGCAAAAGCTGGACGAAGCCAAGCTCAAGGCCCAACTCACGCTGGCCGGCTACAGCCATGTCACGCAAGTGGTCAGCCCCGGCGAATACGCGGTGCGCGGCGGCCTGATTGACCTTTTCCCCATGGGCTCGCTGGTGCCTTACCGCGTGGACCTGTTCGATGACGAGGTCGACTCGATCCGCACCTTTGACCCCGACAGCCAGCGCAGCCTGTACCCGGTGCCTGAAGTGCGGTTGCTGCCGGGCCGCGAATTCCCGATGGACGAGGACGCCCGCGCCAAATTCCGCAACCGCTGGCGTGAACTGCTCGATGGCGACCCGACCAAAAGCCGCATTTACAAAGACATGGGCAACGGCGTAGCGACTGCCGGCATTGAGTACTACCTGCCGCTGTTTTTTGAAGCCACCGCCACAGTGTTCGACTACCTGGGCAGCCGCCCGGAAGACGCCACCGTGGTGCTACACGGCGACCTGGAGCCCGCCTTTCAGCGTTTTTGGCAGGACACCAAAGACCGCTACCGTTTGGTACAAGGGGTGCCGGAGCGGCCGGCGCTGCCACCGGAGTCGCTGTTTCTGGGCATTGAAGAGTTTTACGGCCGGGCCAACCATTACGCCCAGTTGGCGCTGCGCGCCGGAGTCCAAGACAGCGCCGACAGCGCCTATGTTCAAAAGCTTGGTGACATGGCTGTGGTGCGCGGCGCCGAAGACCCGCTGGCCAAACTCAAGCAACACATTGCCGCCACCTCGCACCGCGTGCTGATCCTGGCCGAAAGCGATGGCCGGCGTGAAAGCCTGCTCGACTTTCTGCGCGCCAGCAATGTGTCGCCGCCAGCCTTTGACTCGCTGGAAGACTTTCAGACCAGCAACGCCAAACTGGGCATCGCCACCGCAGCGCTGGCCGAAGGCTTTAGCTGGCCGGAAGAAAACATTGACTTCATCACGGAAACCGAGCTGTTCGCAGCCGGCGTGACCGTTCGCCGGCGTAACAAGAAGCAAGAACAGGTCAGCGATGTCGAAGCGCTGATCAAAGACCTGAGCGAGCTCAAAGTAGGCGACCCGGTGGTGCACAGCGCGCACGGTATCGGCCGCTACAAGGGTCTGATCAACATGGATTTGGGCCAGGGCTCCAGCGAGTTCCTGCACTTGCAATACGCCGACGAAGCCACGCTTTACGTACCGGTCAGCCAGTTGCACCAGATCAGCCGCTACACCGGCGTCAGTGCCGACGAAGCACCGCTGCACCGCCTGGGCAGCGGCCAGTGGGAAAAAGCCAAACGCAGGGCCGCCGAGCAGGTGCGCGACTCTGCCGCCGAGCTGCTCAACATTTATGCCCGCCGCGCTGCCCGCGAAGGCCATGCCTTCCGCTATTCACCGAACGACTACGAAAGCTTTGCCAACGACTTCGGCTTTGAAGAAACCGCCGACCAACGCGCCGCCATCCATGCCGTCATTCAGGACATGATCAGCCCGCGGCCCATGGACAGGCTGGTCTGCGGCGACGTCGGCTTTGGCAAAACCGAAGTGGCGCTGCGCGCGGCCTTCATTGCGATCACCGGCGGCAAGCAGGTGGCGCTGCTGGCGCCCACCACGCTGCTGGC
>CAMBWM010000250.1 GCA_945871335.1 Polaromonas sp. YR568
CCTTCACGCAGGCCTTCTACGGCCACCATTTCCTCAGAGTCCGCCATGCCCCGCAGGCCCAGCGTCACGGTTTGGTGATGCACCTTGCCCTCACGAACCAGTTGTACAAAAGGCAGGACCTGGTCTGTCCGCACGCTCTTGAGTGGCACAGCCAGCACGCGCGTGCTGCTGGCGTTCAGCAATCCTTCAGCAAAAAGTCCCTGACGAAGCGCCAGTTTCTGCCCTGCAGGCTGCTCAATTCTCAGGTAAATCAAAAAGGTGCGTGTGCCCAGTTGCGCGCTGGGATTGACCCGTACTAAACGCGCGGTGACCGGACCTACAGCGCCTTCTATACGCAGTTGGGCCAGCTGGCCCAATTTGAGTTTGGGGAGTTCTACCGAGGGTAAGTTTGATTCGAGTTCGATCTGGCGCAGATCCACAATTTCAAGAATACGTGCATCGACTCCGACCCGCTCACCTGGTTGCGCCATGCGCTGCGAGACCTGACCGGCGATAGGGGCTTTGAGCACGGTGTCGTTCAGCGATTGACGAACAATTTCTGCGAAAGCGAGTGCGGCTCTGTGAGTGGCCTGTGCCGCCTGCAAGTTCGACAGCGAGGTGTCCAATGCTGTCTTAGAAATGAAGCCCTGGTCTACCAGAGCCTTGTTGTTAGCGAACTGGCGTTGAGCGATATCGATCTGTGCCAGCGCGGCATCAGCCTGTTGTTGCGCTTGCTGCAGTCTGGCTTGGAATTCACGGGGGTCTATTTGGGCGAGCACCTGACCGGCCGAGACCGTGTCGCCCTCGCGCACAGTCAGCATTTGCAACTCGCCGGCGACGCGCGCTTTCACAATCGCTGAGTTCACGGCCTTGAGCACGCCCGTCACTTTCAGGCCCTGGTTGATGTCCATGAGCTGGATTGGTGTCACATCGGTGGCGGCTAACTCGATCTGACCGGCGACCGGCGAGACTGCAAGCGCTGGCGCTGGCGCATTGCGCGCGTTGTAGGCGCGCGCCAATGTCAAGGCAATGGCCAACACGACAAGGGCCGCTAAGACCCAGCCTAGGGTGCGCTTCATTGAAGACCTGCCTGGCTTGGTGCGTCTGCGCACTGGGCCAATGGGCTGGTGTCAAGCGACAAACCACGCGCAAAAATATCGGCCTGACAAGCAATGTAGGCGTGGGGCTCAAGGTTCATGTCATCTTTCAAACACATTCCAATCGAATGCTTCGAGAGGATTAAAAATACCATGGACGCAATGACCCCGTAAACGGCCTGCCCCACATCGATGGCGCGAAATTCGCCCTGGTCAATACCGCGTTGCAGCACCCGTTTGATTAACTTGTGGCCGGGGGCGACAACTTCCATTTGGTAGAAGGCTGCAATCTCGGGAAACTTGCGGCCTTCGCTGATCATCAGTTTGCTGATGCCCGAGGCCTTGGTGGCGCCTACCCGGTCCCACCAGGTCTGCATGCAATAGCGCAGCATGTCGGCGCTGCTGCCTTGAAAGCTCTCAAACTCGGCATTCCACTGCGGAAATTGACCCGAAATGTTGTGCCGCACCACTGCCTTGAAAAGATCTTCTTTGCTGGGGAAATACAAAAATACCGTGCCTTTGGAGACGCCGGCACGATCGGCCACTTCTTCCATGCGGGTGGCGGCAAAACCTTTTTCTACAAAGAGGTCGAGCGCAGCGTCAAGGAGTTCACCCGGACGCGCTTCTTTGCGCCTGGCCCGCTTGGGCAGAGGGGTGGCACCGGGCTCACAGCAAAATTGAGGAAGCGGCATAAGGAAGATTGGGCTTTTTACTGACTGATTGGTTAGTAATGTAGCGCCCCCTCCCTGAGCGGTCAAGCAATCCTGCGGGTGTTTATTACCGCAGTGGTCACTTACTTTGGGTTGCGCAGCCATTTGCGGCTGCCTCTGCGCTCAATAAAAAGCCTGCAGCCCGGTTTGGGCCCGGCCCAGAATGAGTGCATGCACATCGTGCGTGCCTTCGTAAGTGTTGACGGTTTCGAGATTGATCATGTGACGGATCACGTGGTACTCGTCATGGATGCCGTTGCCGCCGTGCATGTCGCGCGCCATGCGGGCAATGTCCAGCGACTTACCGCAGGAGTTACGTTTGATCATTGAGATCATTTCGGGCGCCGCCTGGCCTTCGTCCATTAGGCGGCCAACGCGCAGGCAGGCTTGAAGGCCGAGTGCGATCTCTGTTTGCATGTCGGCGAGTTTTTTCTGGATCAGCTGGTTTTGCGCCAGTGGACGGCCGAACTGCTGACGGTCCATGGTGTACTGGCGGGCACGCATCCAGCAGTCTTCGGCCGCGCCCAAAGCGCCCCAGGCAATGCCGTAACGCGCCTTGTTCAGGCAACCAAACGGGCCCTTGAGACCGCTGACATTGGGCAGCAGGTTGGCTTCGGGCACGAATACCTCGTCCATGACAATCTCTCCGGTGACCGAGGCACGCAGGCTCATCTTGCCTTCGATCTTCGGAGCACTCAGGCCCTTCATGCCTTTTTCAAGTATGAAGCCGCGAATGCTTTCCTGGCCGCCGACTTGGCCATCCGAGTCTTCGAGCTTGGCCCAGACCACGAACACGTCAGCGATCGGGCTGTTGGTGATCCACATCTTGGCGCCCTTCATGATGAAGCCGCCATCCACTGGTTTGGCGCGCGTGAGCATGCCGGCCGGGTCCGAGCCGTGGTTCGGCTCGGTCAGGCCGAAGCAACCCACCCATTCGCCTGTGGCCAGTTTGGGCAGAAATTTTTGCTTTTGTGCGTCGCTTCCATATTCATTGATGGGGTGCATGACCAGCGAGCTTTGCACGCTAATGGCGCTCCGGTAGCCGCTGTCTACGCGCTCGACCTCGCGGGCAATCAGGCCGTAAGCCACATAGCTCAGGCCGGCGCAGCCGTAGCCTTCGATGGTTGAGCCCAGAAAGCCCATGGCGCCGGCTTCGTTCATGATCTCGCGGTCAAATTTTTCATTGCGCGCGGCCATCAGTACCCGGGTTTGCAGCTTTTCCTGGCAAAAGTTGTGCGCGGCATCGACGATGGCGCGCTCGTCGTCGTTGAGCTGCTGGCTCAGAAAGAACGGATCTTCCCAGTTGAATTTGGTCGCCATGTGCTGTCTCCTGTGTAGATTCGAAAAGTGTAGAACGGATTGTTCGGCAGTCATGGATAGCTGTCTAATACAGATTATCAATTCAACAATACAATTTTTATATTTATGGAATTCCGCCATTTGCGTTATTTTTTGGTGCTCGCCGAGGAACTGCACTTCGGCCGGGCTGCCCGGCGACTGGCGATTTCACAGCCGCCTCTGTCGCTCAATATTCAGCAGCTCGAAGCCTCTGTAGGGGCTCGCCTGCTGACGCGCAACAGCAAAACGGTCCAGCTCACTGCTGCCGGTTTGGCCTTTGTGCCGGCGGCGCGCGCCCTGCTGGCCCAAGCCGCGCAGGCCGCCAGTTTGGCCAAGGATGTGGGCGAAGGTATGGTTGGCAGCCTAACCATCGGCTTTTCCGGGACCATGCTGTTCAACGGCCTGCCGGCCATGCTGGCGCAATTCCAAACCGGCCATCCACGACTGCGCTTGCTGCTCCAAGAACTCAGCTCCAGCGAGCAACTGATGGCGCTGGCGCAAGACCGCATTGACCTGGGTTTTGTGCACAC
>CAMBWM010000251.1 GCA_945871335.1 Polaromonas sp. YR568
GCGGTCATCAAAAGACGTTCGACGTGCGGGTTCTGGTTGGACACATACAAGGTGTAGTCGTCCGTGGCGCGGCTGTAGTGGCCGATGGCGGCACGCGGCTCCATGGCGTTGGGGATCAGGCGGTTGTTCGTCAGGTCCAGCTTGGTGACGTGCGCAGCGCCGGCAAAAGCGGCATCGACCAGTGCCTTGTCGCCCAGTGCCCAGTGATAGCAATGGTTGTCGGGCGCGGCATCGTGCAGGGCGGCAGCCTTGGCGGCTTTGGTCACGTTAACCACGGCGCTGAGCACCTCGTAGTCCACATCAACCAACTCGGCGGCGTTTTGGGCTTGCTCCAGCGTTTCGGCTACCACCATGGCGACATGGTCGCCGACATAGCGCACCTTGTCCAGTGCCAGGATGGGATGCGGCGGCTCCTTCATGGGCTGGCCGTCGGTGCTGGTGATCAGCCAGCCACAAGGCAGGCCGTTGATCTTGGCGTCAGCCACGTCCTTGCCGACCAGCACGTCGACCACGCCAGGCGCGGCCTGGGCGGCTTTGATGTTGATGCTCTTGATGCGGGCGTGGGCATGCGGTGAGCGAACGAACACCGCGTAGGTCTGGCCGGCGATGTTGATGTCGTCGGTGTACTGGCCGCCGCCGGTGAGAAAGCGATAGTCTTCTTTGCGACGGACCGATGTGCCGATATTTGGCAGATTAACGAAGTCGGATGCACCCATGTGTTTACTCCAGAAAAAACAAAAAATTAAAAAAGAAGGTATAGCGTCCGTACTTCACGGACGAGGCGTCAGAGGCCTGACTCAGGCCGCTTTCATGCCGGCACCACCCATCACCACCGCCTTGACGATGTTCTGGTAACCGGTGCAGCGGCAGATGTTGCCCTCGAGCAGCTCGCGGATTTCGCCTTCGCTGGCTTTGGGATGATGCGTGCACAAATCGACAGCACTCATGACCATGCCGGTGGTGCAAAAGCCGCACTGCAAGCCGTGGCACTCTTTGAAGGCAGCCTGCATGGGATGCATGGTGCCATCGGCAGCGGCCAGTCCTTCGATGGTGGTGACTTCAGCGCCGGCGGCCTGCGCCGCCAGCATGTTGCAGGACTTGACGGCACGCCCGTTCATCATGACGGTGCAGGCGCCGCACTGCGCGGTATCGCAGCCCACGTGGGTTCCGGTGAGGTGCAGGCTTTCGCGCAGTACCTGCACCAGCAAGGTGTTGGGTGGCACATCTACGCTGTGGGCTTTGCCATTGACTTTCAGTTGAACTTGCATGGGGGCGGGTCTCCTAGTGGCGGGTGATGACATAGTTTAAAAAATGGTGGCGACCGCAGCACATAAGCATTGGTTCTTAAAGCCGTCGGTCTATTGTTTGGTAACTGCGCGCCGGCAGAACTAGGTTAAACCCTCAAAAGAGGGGCTTCACTGAACGAAATTCAACAACTTAAAAAATGCCTGAGCTTTGACTGCACAAAACTCAGGCAAACGCCGGCTGCTCAGTGCTTGTGCTCGGCCGCTTTGACCGGGCTGGCCGTGCCCGGTGCCGTAGTGGCCACCTGCAAAAAGACTTCCAGCTGACTTTCCACGCCCTTGGCGTCTTTGAAGCGCAGGGTCAGGGGGATCGTGCTGTCTTTGGCCAGCGGACGCTTCAGGTCCATCAGCATTAGGTGGTAGCTGCCCGGCTTGAGCAGCACCGCCTGGCCGGCCGGCAAGTCCAAGCCGGCAATGGCGCTCATCTTCATGACGTCGCCCACCATCTTCATCTCATGCAGCTCAGCCACGCCGGCCACCGGCGAAGCCACGCCCACCAAGCGAGTGGCCTGCGCGGACTTCAGGCTCATGAAAGCCCCCGTACCGCTTTGGCCCGGCACAGTGGCGCGGGCCCAGGCCCCCTCGACCTGGACAACCGCCTTGGCCGCGGGCTTGGCGGCGGCAGGCGCTGTTTGCGCCCAGCTGCCGGTGGCCGCACAAAGGCAGGCAACCAGGGTGGCGCGGCGCAGGGTGACAAATTTCGATGTGTTCATGACAAGTCCTTGGGTAAAAAATAAAAAATCAATCCGTCTGCAAAGGTATCAATGCGCGTGCGCGCCGCCGCCCGTGGGCATCAGCTCGAGCTGGGCCGCAGGTGTCTTGAGGGCTGAACGTTTCTGACCCGGCTTGGGCACTTCGCTCCAGTCCAGCCGCCCGTCCGGGCAAATCTGACTGACCGGCCAATGAATGAGGCCGGCCTGCGCCGGTAGTTTCGCTTGCAAGGCGAACTCATCGTAGTGGCCGTTGGGCAGGTAGTCGGCCGGGGTTTTGGCAGTCCAGCTGATGCGGCTGACGTCCTCGGTGACCAGGCGGCCATGGTCGTCGTAGGGCTTGGCCAGCTTGTCGCGCTGAATCTCTATCGTCCAGCCCGCCTTGGGCATAGGCTTGGCGCCCTGCACGCCCAGGGGAATGTTGACGATGATCTGACGGATCGGCGACTCGCCGCAGCCGTGACCGACCTTGAAGTTGGCCTTGTAGTAGCTCCCCGCGTTGGCCACCTGGTATTCGAGGGTAATGTGGGCTGCCGCAGGCAGGCTCCACAGGCAGACCAGGGCCAGCGATGCTGTCAAACCGGCGCGCGCCAGGCGATGTGGCGACACAATGCCAGAAAAATTTTTCATAAAAAATCCAGTAAAAAAAGTTGCGCTTGCGACCATCGGCCTGCAACACGCGGCATTGAACAAAGCAGCAGGTCAATGACCTGGTGCAAAACCTTAGGCCCGGCGAAAGACCCGGGCGATGGTGTTCAAAGAGAAGGCGGGCCGCGGCTAAATGGCAGGCCTGTGACCTGCAGGGTACGGGCACTCGGGGCCGATGCAGCCGCCATGTGCCGAAGCGGCGCCTGCGCGCAGGCCGCAGCGCCCGTGGGAAGTGATGCCAAGCCGGGTGAGCCGCACCAGGCGCAATGGCCGTGGGCGAAGAGCTCTTGGGCATCACCCTGCGCGGGGCTGGATGCGGCGTTGAATGCGGCGCCCTTGCTGGTGTCCACATTGCAGACGCCGCCCAGTTTGCCGCTGCGCATGTCCATCGACAGCGCCGCTGCCGGCGCCGCCAGCGCCGACAGCACGGCGAGAAAACTCAGCCAGAGCGCCAGGCGGGAAGCTAGCGGGCGTAAGTAAGGATGGGACAAGTGTATGCGCGACACAAATCAAATTATAGGTAGCGCACTGACAGGCAGCTTAACGACCAGCGTTCGGGAAGAAAAGTTGCTGGCCGTTGATCTTGTAGCCGGCAATCACCGTCTGGCCGGCGGGCGAGACGATCCAGTCAGCAAATTTTTGCGCGTCGGCCACTTTCACGTGCGGATGTTTGGCCGGGTTGACCACCATCACGCCGTACTGGTTAAAGAGCCGCTGATCACCCTCCACCAGCACCGCCAGGTTGGCCGGATTCTTGAACGCCAGCCAGGTGGCACGGTCCGCCAGCACGTAAGCGCCCAGGCTGGCGGCCATGTTCAGCGCCGGGCCCATGCCGCAACCGCAGGACTTGTAGGCCGCATAGGCCGGCACACCGACGCCGGCCATGACCCAGTAGCGCAACTCTGCTGCGTGCGTGCCGCTCTTGTCGCCGCGCGAAATGAAAGCGCCGTTACCGGCTTGCAGTTTTTGCAGCGCCTGCAAGAC
>CAMBWM010000252.1 GCA_945871335.1 Polaromonas sp. YR568
CGCTGACCGAGCACCTTGCTCATCTCGGTGGCGAGGATGCGCGCAGCCAGATCGGTGCCGCCGCCGGCGCCGTAGGGTACCAACATGGTGATCGATTTTTCCGGGTATTCGGCGCGCGCCGAGCCGCCGGCGAGCACTGCAAGCGCGAGAAAAGTCAAAGCTGCCACAATATTTTTGAACGTCATAAGGTCTCCCTTTTCATGGTTGTGTGTCCGTTGCATAAATGTTGCAACAGGTCGACGGATAGGCATTTCAACCAACCTATTTCCATTTTGGTTGCTTTTTCAAATTAACAAACTTCGTGAATACCCTTGATAACCCCTTGCCTTTTACCCCGGCCATTGGTCAGCAGGTTGCTGGCCAAATTGCCAAGCTGGGCTTGGCGGGACAATAGCCACCCATGCCACATCCCATCTCCCCGCCCGCCCCCACTCACCTGCTCTTGCCTTTTGCGGCCAGTGCCGACGACGACTGGCTGCGGGCCATGCAGGCCCTGCCCGCCGAGCAAACGCGGCATGTGGCGCGGCTGCTGCGGGGCATGCGGCCGCTGGCGGCGGACGATGCGGGCGCAAACGCACTTTCGCCGCCGCAAGAACGGGCGCTGGCGCGGCTTGAAGGCTGGGCAGGTGGTGAATTACAAGACGGCTTGATTCCCTGGGCGGCCTGGGAGCGGGCGCAAAGTGACGAGCCGGCCAGCAGCGCCCAAGCCTGGGCCTGGGTGACGCCTTGCCACTGGGCCATGGGCCGCGAGCACGCCACGCTGACGGAGCCGGCTGCGCTGGGATTGAGCGAAGCTGATTCACGCGCGCTGATGGCGGCGATGCACATTTACTTTAATGAGGACGGCATCACGCTGCATTACGCCGCGCCGCAGCGCTGGCTGGCAGCGGGGGAGCTGTTTCGCGGGCTGCCCACGGCCAGCCTGGACCGGGCGCTGGGCCGCAGCGTAGACCCTTGGCTGCCGGCCAGCAAGCACAGTGGTGCCTCAGGTGCATTCGCGGCGGGCAAAAAGCTGCGGCGCCTGCAAAACGAAATGCAGATGCTGATGTACACGCACCCGATCAATGAGGCGCGCAGTGCGCAGCGGCAGTTACCGGTTAATTCGATCTGGTTCAGCGGCACCGGAAATTTATCTGCGGGCTTCAAGCCGCACAACGCCACCCCGCAGGTGCACGCGCCGCGCATGCTGGCCGAAGCAGCGCTGCGTGGTGACTGGCCGGCTTATGCGCAAGGCTGGGCTGCCGTTGATACGCTGGCGCAAGCGATGTTGCTGCGGCAAGATGCCGGCGAGCGGCTGCAACTTACGCTGTGCGGCGAGCGCCGGGCGCAAACGTTTGAAAGTGCTCCGCTAAGTTGGCTGAGCCGCCTGACCAGACTGTTACCACCCAAGCCCCTGCTGGGCTATCTTGAGAGCTTATGAAAATCACCGTCAGAGACGCGCATCCGCGCAGTGTTTGGGCCTTACAGCAAGCCGGTGTGCACCCGCTACTGGCGCAGTTGTTTGCTGCGCGCGGCGTGCTCGGCCCTGAGGAGCTGGACGACGGCTTGGCGCGTCTGCTGCCGCCCTCGGCCTTGCATGGCGCAGCTGAAGCGGCGGTGCTGCTGGCCGACACCATGGCGGCGGGCCGCAAGATCTGCATCGTGGCCGACTACGACTGCGACGGTGCCACAGCCTGCGCGGTCGGCCTACGCGGGCTCAAGCTGCTGGGCGCACCACTCCACTTTTCAGCGGTCACCTACCTGGTGCCCGACCGCGTGGTCGATGGCTACGGCCTGACGCCCGGCATTGCAGAGCGAGTGAAAGCCGCCGGCGCCGACTTGCTGGTGACGGTAGACAACGGCATTGCCAGCCTGGAGGGCGTGGCGCGGGCCAAGGCGCTGGGCATGCAGGTGCTGGTGACCGACCACCACTTGCCGGCCGTGCTGGCGGGCGCCATTGTGTTACCGGATGCCGATGTGATCGTCAACCCGAACCAGCCGGCCTGCACCTTCGAAAGCAAGGCGCTGGCGGGCGTGGGCGTGATGTTTTATGTGCTGCTGGCGCTCCGCGCCGAGCTGCGCCAGCGCGGCGTGTTTGACGCGGCCAGCCAGCCCAAGTTAGATGCGCTGCTGCCGCTGGTGGCGCTGGGCACGGTGGCCGACGTGGCCAAGCTGGACGCCAACAACCGGCGCCTGGTGTCGCAGGGGCTCAAGCGCATTCGCGCCGGCGGGGCGCAGGCCGGGCTGGCGGGTTTGTTTGTGGCCGCCGCACGACAGGCCAACGCGGCCACGGCCTTTGACTTTGGCTTTGCGCTGGGTCCGCGCATCAACGCGGCGGGGCGCCTGTCTGACATGACGCTGGGCATTGAATGCCTGTTGACCGACGACCCCGCGCGCGGCGAAGAACTGGCCCGCACGCTGGACGGCATCAACCGCGAGCGTCGCACCATCGAAGCCGACATGCGCGAGCAGGCCGAGCTGGCGGCCGACGCCATGATTGACGAAGACGAGGAGCCGCCGCCGGCGGTGGCGATTTTTGACCCGGACTTTCATGAAGGCGTGGTGGGCATCGTGGCTTCGCGCATCAAAGACAAGCTGCACCGGCCGGCCTTTGTGTTTGCGGCCAGCAGCGCGCCGGGCAAAGAGCACGAGCTCAAGGGCTCGGGCCGTTCTATCCCCGGCTTTCATTTGCGCGACGCGCTGGACCTGGTGGCCAAGCGGCACCCCGGCGTGTTGCTGCGCTTTGGCGGGCACGCCATGGCCGCCGGTTGCACGGTGGCTGAAGAGCACTTTGACACCTTTGAACAAGCGCTGCAGCAAGTGGCCCACGAATGGCTGGACGCCGCCACGCTCACGCGCCGCCTGGCCACCGACGGCCCGCTGGCCCCCGAGTACCGCCGCATTGACGTGGTCGACACGCTGCACAAAGAGGTCTGGGGCCAGGGCTTTGCGGCGCCCACTTTCAGCGAAGAGCTGGAGGTGGTGTCGCAGCGGCTGGTGGGTGAAAAGCACTTGGCGCTCAAGCTCAAACACCAGGGCCAGCCGGTTGACGGCATCTGGTTTGGCCGCACTGAGTCACTGCCGGCCAGAGTGCGCCTGGCCTTTCGGCTGGACGCCGACGAATGGCAGGGTGTGCGGCGCGTGCGCTTTCTGGTCGAAGGGGCGGAGCTTTAAAAATACACAGATTGGGCTTACGGCCTAAAATCAACTGCGTGACCCCCCAAAACATTCTTAATGCAGACCTGCATTGCCACTCGGTCGTATCCGACGGCACCCTGACCCCGGAAGCTCTGGCCGAGCGCGCCCAAGTCAACGGCGTGGAGTTGTGGGCACTGACGGACCATGACGAAATTGGCGGCCAGCAGCGCGCTGCCGCTGCCGCCAAAGCCCGTGGCATGCATTACCTGACGGGCACCGAAATTTCTGTCACCTTTGCCGGCGAGACGGTGCACATCGTTGGCTTGGGTTTTGACGCCGACAACGCCGAGCTGCGCCAGGGCCTGCACAACACCCGTGGCGGCCGGCGTGAACGCGCGCAAGAAATGTCGGACGGCCTGGCCAAGGTGGGTATTTATGGCGCTTACGAAGGCGCGCTGAAGTTTGTCGGCAACCCCGAGCTGATCTCGCGCACGCACTTTGCGCGCTTTCTGGTCGAGACCGGGGTGT
>CAMBWM010000253.1 GCA_945871335.1 Polaromonas sp. YR568
CCCTGAAATTGAGTACGACAAGGTTGACGCTTTGCGCGGTCTCAATATCAGCATCACCACGACGGCCAAGACCGACGACGAATGCAAAGCATTGCTCGCCGGCTTCCGTTTCCCGTTCAAGAACTGAGGTGGCACGTGGCTAAAGTAGCATTGATCGAGCGCGAGCTCAAGCGAGACAGATTGGTAGCCAAGTACGCGGCTAAACACGCGGAATTGAAAGCCATCTCACAAGACTTAAAACGCAGCGACGAAGAGCGCGCAGCAGCCCGTTTGGGCCTGCAAAAGCTTCCACGCAACGCAAACCCAACACGCCAACGTAACCGCTGCGCCATCACTGGCCGCCCACGTGGCACGTTCCGTCAATTCGGCCTCGGCCGCGCCAAAATTCGCGAATTAGCCTTCCAAGGCAACA
The DNA here is from genome assembly GCA_945871335.1 of Polaromonas sp. YR568. The sequence continues at coordinate 413 of CAMBWM010000253.1, forward strand.
TTCCTGGCGTGACCAAAGCCAGCTGGTAATCGGCAGGAGATACAACATGAGCATGAGTGATCCCATTGCCGACTTGCTGACTCGCATCCGCAACGCCCAAATGGTGGCCAAAGCCACTGTTTCAATTCCCTCTTCCAAAGTGAAGGTGGCAATTGCCCAAGTGTTGAAAGATGAAGGTTACATTGACGGCTTCCAAGTCAAGACAGAGGGCGGCAAGTCCGAACTCTCCATTGCCCTGAAGTACTACGCAGGTCGCCCTGTGATTGAGCGCATTGAGCGCGTCAGTCGCCCCGGCCTTCGTGTTTACAAAGGCCACGGTGCCATTCCTCAGGTCATGAACGGCTTGGGTGTGGCGATCGTCACCACCCCCCAGGGCGTGATGACTGATCGTAAAGCGCGCGCAACCGGCATCGGTGGCGAAGTTCTTTGCTACGTGGCTTAACGGACATTAGGAGTAACTGAAATGTCTCGTGTAGCAAAAATGCCAGTCATCGTCCCAGCGGGCGTTGACGTTGTCTTCAAGGAAGACCACATCAATGTCAAGGGCGCCCTGGGCACCTTGGCGCAAGCTCAAAACGTCTTGGTGACCATCACCAATGAAGCCGGCAAGCTGAACTTTGCCCCGGCCAATGATTCACGCGAAGCCAATGCCATGAGCGGCACCATGCGCCAGCTCGTCAACAACATGGTCACCGGTGTGACCAAGGGCTTTGAGAAAAAGCTCAACCTGGTTGGCGTGGGTTTCAAGGCTCAGGCGCAAGGCGCCAAGCTGAACTTGACGGTGGGCTACTCCCACCCTGTCGTACTGGACATGCCGGCTGGCATTAAAGTCGAAACTCCGACCCCGACGGAAGTCGTGATCAAAGGTTCTGACCGCCAGCGCGTTGGACAGATCGCTGCTGAAGTCCGTGCGATTCGCCCTCCCGAGCCCTACAAGGGCAAGGGCATCCGTTATTCGGATGAGAAGATCACGATCAAAGAAACCAAGAAGAAATAAGGAGCTGCATCATGTTGACCAAAAAAGAGCAGCGCCTTCGTCGTTCACGCCAGACCCGCATTCGCATTGCGACGCAAGGCGTGGCGCGTCTGACGGTGAACCGCACCAATTTGCATATTTACGCCAGCGTCATCTCCGGCGACGGCTCCAAGATCCTAGCCGCTGCCTCCACGGCAGAAGTCGAAGTCCGCAAGGAAATCGGCGCGTCGGGCAAGGGTGGAAACGTTGCTGCTGCGCAGGCCATTGGCAAGCGCATTGCTCAAAAAGCAAAAGCAGCTGGTGTGGAAAAAGTAGCGTTTGACCGCGCCGGTTTCGCTTACCACGGCCGCGTCAAAGCGCTGGCCGAGGCTGCGCGTGAAGCCGGCTTGCAGTTCTAAGACTGGAATTAAGTATGGCTAAGTTTCAAGCTAAATCAAACAACGACGCTCCGGACGATGGTCTGAAGGAAAAGATGATCGCGGTCAACCGCGTCACCAAAGTCGTTAAGGGCGGTCGCATTCTGGGTTTCGCAGCACTGACCGTGGTCGGTGATGGCGAAGGCCGCGTCGGCATGGGCAAGGGCAAATCAAAAGAAGTGCCTGCGGCTGTGCAAAAGGCCATGGAAGAGGCCCGTCGCAACATGACCAAGGTCTCGTTAAAGAACGGCACCATCCATCACAACGTGTTCGGCCACCACGGTGCCGCCAACGTCATGATGGCACCGGCTCCCAAAGGTACCGGCATCATCGCCGGCGGCCCGATGCGCGCAGTCTTTGAAGTCATGGGCATCACCGACATCGTGGCTAAGAGCCATGGTTCGAGCAATCCCTACAACATGGTGCGCGCCACGATGGACGCCCTGAACAAATCGACCACGGTTGGCGACATCGCGGCCAAGCGTGGCAAAACAGTCGAAGACATCTTCGGCTAAGGCGGAATGGTTATGACGACAGAAAACAAAATCAAGGTCCAGCTGGTTAAAAGCCCGATTGGTACCAAAGAGTCACACCGTGCCACGGTTCGTGGCTTGGGTTTGCGCGGCGTTAACAGCACCAGCGAACTCGAAGACACGCCCGCAGTGCGCGGCATGATCAACAAGATCAGTTATCTGGTCAAGATTCTGTAAGGACAGGTTCATCATGGAACTCAACGCAATCAAGCCCGCCGATGGTGCCAAGCATGCCAAGCGCCGAGTCGGTCGCGGCATTGGCTCCGGCCTCGGTAAAACTGCCGGTCGTGGTCACAAAGGTCAGAAGTCCCGTTCGGGCGGCTACCACAAGGTCGGTTTCGAGGGCGGTCAGATGCCTTTGCAGCGCCGCTTGCCCAAGCGCGGTTTCAAGTCGCACCAACTGCAGTTCAATGCAGAAGTGACCTTGACCTCGCTCGAAGTGCTTGGCCTGGCCGAAGTCGATGTATTGGCGCTCAAGACAGCCGGTCTGGTGGGCCAGATGGCCAAGACCATCAAGGTTGTCAAGACCGGCGTGTTGACCAAAGCGGTCAAGCTCAACGGCATTGGCGCTACCGCCGGTGCAAAAGCAGCGATTGAAGCGGTTGGTGGTTCCGTCGCTTAATTGCGCGCAGAGTTCCCAACAGCAAGCTCAAGACGGATAAAGATCAGTGGCCACCAGCTCCGCCCAAATTGCAAAGACCGGCAAGTTCGGTGACCTGCGCAATCGGCTTGTGTTTTTGCTGCTCGCGCTGGTCGTTTACCGCGTGGGCGCGCACATTCCTGTTCCGGGCATTGACCCTACCCAGCTACAAGCACTTTTCGGTGGCCAGCAGGGCGGCATTTTGAATTTGTTCAATATGTTCTCGGGCGGTGCGCTGGAACGCTTCACGGTGTTTGCGCTGGGCATCATGCCCTACATCTCTGCCTCCATCATCATGCAACTGCTCACCTATGTGGTTCCCACATTCGAGCAGCTCAAGAAAGAAGGCGAATCCGGCCGCCGCAAGATCACCCAGTTCACGCGTTACGGCACCCTGGGTTTGGCGCTTTTTCAGTCAATGGGTATTGCAGTTGCGCTGGAAAGTTCCCCCGGTCTGGTGCTTGCCCCTGGCTTTGGCTTTCGCATGACGGCGGTGGTCAGCCTGACGGCCGGCACCATGTTCTTGATGTGGCTCGGCGAGCAGATCACCGAGCGTGGCTTGGGTAACGGTATTTCCATCCTGATTTTTGCCGGCATTGCAGCTGGCCTGCCAAGTGCACTGGGTGGGTTGATGGAACTGGTGCGTACTGGTGCTAT
>CAMBWM010000254.1 GCA_945871335.1 Polaromonas sp. YR568
GATCTGCACGCCTGCCACGAGCACCGGCCCGAGCTGGCCATGGTCGACTCGGCCAAGGGCATCTCCAACTTGCACGCACCCAACGACGTGATTGTGGACGCCTCGATGGCCGCCATGATCCGCCTTGGCGGCAAGATGTGGGGTGCGGACGGCAAGCCCAAAGACACCAAGGCGATTAATCCCGAAAGTACCTTTGCGCGCATCTACCAGGAAGTCATCAACTTCTGCAAGACCAACGGTAACTTTGACCCGGTCACCATGGGCACCGTGCCCAACGTTGGTCTGATGGCACAGCAAGCTGAAGAGTACGGCTCGCACGACAAAACTTTTGAAGCGGCCGAGGCCGGCGAAGCGCGGATTGTGGACATCGCCACCGGCCAGGTGCTGCTGACGCAAAACATCGAAGAAGGTGACATCTGGCGCATGTGCCAGGTCAAGGACGCACCGATTCGCGACTGGGTCAAACTGGCGGTTACGCGCGCGCGCAACTCCGGCATGCCGGCCGTCTTCTGGCTGGACACGTACCGTCCGCACGAAAACGAGATCATCAAAAAGGTCGAGCTGTACCTCAAAGACCACGACACCAGCGGTCTGGACATCCAGATCATGTCGCAAGTGCGCGCCATGCGCTTCACCCTGGAGCGTGTGGTTCGCGGGCTGGACACCATCTCGGTGACCGGCAATATCTTGCGTGACTACCTGACCGACCTGTTCCCCATCATGGAACTCGGCACCAGCTCCAAAATGCTGTCGGTCGTGCCTTTGATGGCCGGTGGCGGTCTGTATGAAACCGGCGCCGGCGGCTCTGCCCCCAAGCATGTGCAGCAACTGACCGAAGAAAACCACCTGCGCTGGGACTCGCTGGGTGAGTTTTTGGCCATTGCTGCCAGCATGGAAGACCTGGGCATCAAAACGGCGAACGACAAAGCCAAGTTGTTGGCCAAGACCCTGGACGCTGCCACCGGCAAATTACTGGACAACAGCAAAAACCCCTCACCCAAAACCGGCCAGCTCGACAACCGTGGCAGTCAGTTTTACCTGACCCTGTACTGGGCCCAGGCCTTGGCTGCGCAGACGGAAGACAAAGCGCTGCAAGCACTGTTTGCGCCACTGGCCAAGAGCCTGACCGACAACGAGCAAAAAATCGTTGGCGAGCTCAATGCGGTTCAGGGCAAGCCGGTGGACATCGGCGGCTACTTCAAGCCTGACATGGCCAAAATGACGGCCGTTATGCGCCCCAGCGCCACCTTCAACGCGGCGCTCGAAACCGTCAAAGCCTAAAGACGGCGGGCCGCTCAGATCGCCAGGGGATCGACGTCGATCGCCCAGCGAATCAGCGGCTTGAACTCTGCCTGCTGGCGTGTGGCATCCATGACAGGTTGCCACGCCGCCAAAAAGCGTTGCAGCGCCACGCGTGAGGCGCTTTCCACCAGCATTTGTGCCCGCTCTATATTGGCCACGCGCTGAATCGTCATGGGCACGGCGGGGTAGGGCGTGACTTGCTCGTGGCCCGGCAGCGCCTGCGCCTGCGCGGCGGCCGCGGCGGCATTCAAAAAACCTTGCGCGATGTCCTGGCTGCGCGCCTCGGCACGCACCAGCGCACTGTAGCCGAAGGGCGACATGCCGGCGGCTTCACGCTCGGCCAGTTCTTGCGCCGCAAAAGCCGGGTAGTCGTGTTTTTTGAGCGCGTCAAACAGCGGGTGCTGCGGGTGAAAGCTCTGCACCCACATTTCGCTTTGAGCGCCCTGCGCCGCATTGCGCCCGGCCCGCCCGCTGGCCTGCATCAACAGACCAAACAGGCGCTCAGGCGCCCGGAAGTCGCTGGAAAACAGCGCGCCGTCCGGGTTGACCGCGGCCACCAGCGTGATGTGCCGGAAGTCATGGCCCTTGGCAATCATTTGCGTGCCCACCAGCACGTCGACCTCGCCGGCGTGCACGCTGGCCAATTGCGACTCGAGCGTGCCCTTGAGCCGCGTGGAGTCAGCGTCAATGCGCGCAATCACCAGCGGGCTGCCGTCCGGGCGGGTGATGCCTTGCAGCAGTTCGGCCAGGTGTTCTTCGAGCCGCTCGGTACCGCGGCCCACCGGCGCGATGTCTACATTGCCGCAGGACGGGCAGGCACGCGGCACGCGCTCGGTGAAGCCGCAGTGGTGGCAGCGCAGCGTGCGGTCAATTTTGTGAAACACCCGGTAAGCGCTGCAATGCGGACATTCGCTTTTCCAGCCGCAGTCGTGGCAGGCCAGCACGGGTGCGTAGCCGCGTCGGTTCAAAAAAATAAGTGACTGCTCGCCGCGCGCAATGCGCTGGGCTATCGCCGCCAGCAGCGGCGGCGCCAGCGTGCAGTGCTTGGGCTGGTGGTTCATGTCCACCAGGCGCACCTTGGGCAGCTCGCCCTGGATGCTGCCGCCATCGGTTTGCACGCCGATGCGCTCGTGCATGGTCAGGCGCTGGTAGCGACCGGCTAAGGTGGCCTGCCAGCTTTCCAGCGATGGCGTGGCCGAACCGAGAATCACATTGCAGGCCGGCGCTGCGCCCGGGGCTGGCGAAGCTTCAACGGCTTGAGGCGACCCGGCGGCTTCTGCCTGACGTTGACCCTCCAGCCGCGCGCGGTACACCGCCAGGTCACGCGCCGAATAGCGCGCACCTTCTTGCTGCTTGTAACTGGGGTCGTGCTCTTCATCGACCACGATCAGCCGCAGATTCGGCATCGATGCCAGCACCGCCATGCGCGTGCCCAGCACCAGCCTGGCAGTCCCGGCGTGCGCGGCCAGCCAGCTTTTGAGGCGCTGCGCCGGTGTCAGGCCGCTGTGCAGCGCCACCACACGCTCACTCCCCAGGTGCGCAAATCGCGCTTCAAAGCGCGCCTGCAATTGCGGCGTCAGGTTGATCTCAGGCACCATCACCAGCACTTGCGCCTCAGGGTCTTCGGCCAGCACGCGGGCGGCGGCACGCAGGTAGACCTCGGTCTTGCCGCTGCCGGTGCTGCCAAACAGCAGAGCCGGTCGTGCATCTGCGCTCAGTTGCAGCAGCGCGGCTGTTTGCTCAGGACTGAGCGCGAGGCCTTCTAGCGGCGTTTCGGCGGTGGAGGTGTCGGCTTGAGGGCGTTTGAGCCGCCGCGCCAGCTGCACCGGCGTGAGTTCGCGCAGCTGGGGTGGCAGCGCGGCCAGGGCGACTTCGCCCAGCGAGCGCTGGTAGTACCCCGCCGTGAAAGCCACCAAATGACGCCAAGTTGCATTCAGCGGCGGTAAAGCTTGGAGTGCGCCCAGCACCTCACGGGCTTGTTCGGGTGCCAGATCACCGCTGTCCGGCAGCGTTTCCCAGACCACGCCCAGCACCTCACGCCGCCCCAACGGCACGCGAACCAATTGACCCGGCGCCAGTGGTAACTCACTTCGGTAAGTCAAAGGCCCGCCAATGCCACTGTGGGCCGGCGCGGCCACCACAATGCGCAGCCAAAAACTATTGTTTGTGTTGATTTGCTCGGGCTTCACTTGCGCATCTGTCTCTAAGTGCTTGATTTACCACTCACTTTCAGTTTTCCAGAGTTTCTGTGGATAACTTTGTTGATAGTTCGATTTGACGGGACGCTAGCCCTTTGAAATCAAGGGCTTTCCCAGAATGCCCGTAA
>CAMBWM010000255.1 GCA_945871335.1 Polaromonas sp. YR568
TGACCGTACCGCCTGGCAAGATCCGACAAGGCGCTAATTTGCAGGTGGCTTATTTTGACCAGATGCGGGACGCGCTGGACCTGGACGCTACGCTGGAGGATTTCATCAGCCCTGGCAGCGAATGGGTGGAAATCAACGGCCAGAAAAAACATGTCAAGAGCTATCTGACCGACTTTTTATTTTCACCCGCGCGCGCGAACTCGCCGGTGCGCACACTCTCAGGCGGCGAGCGCAACCGCTTGCTTTTGGCGCGGCTATTTGCCCGGCCAGCCAACGTACTGGTGCTGGACGAACCTACCAACGATTTGGATATTGACACCCTCGAGTTGCTGGAAGATTTGTTGCAAAACTACGAAGGCACCGTGTTTTTGGTGAGCCACGACCGGCGCTTTTTGGACAATGTGGTTACCAGCACTATCGCCTATGAAGGAACCCCTGACAACCCTGGTTTTTGGCGCGAGTACGAAGGTGGCGTGACCGACTGGATCACCCAGTCGAAGCGGGCGGCACAAATCAACGGTCAGCTCAGCGCCAAGCCAAGCACAGCAGCGAAACCGGCCAACCCCGGCAAAAACGTCGGCGTCACGGCCAAGCTGGCGGCGGATGCACCCGCCAAAAAGAAACTCAGCTACAAAGACCAGCGCGAACTCGAAGGTTTGCCGGCGCTCATACAACAGCTTGAAGCTCAGCAAAAAGCCATTGCGCAAGAGCTCTATGACGGCACACTCTACACACGCGACGCCAAACGCGCCGCCGAGCTCAATGCTCGAAACAGCAAGCTGGAGGAGAGCCTGATGGAAGCGCTACAGCGCTGGGAAACCTTGTCTACCTGAAACTATTTCGGCGCGGCACTTTACTAACCCGGGCCAAACCACTCCATCATGCCGATCACGCCAGCCGACTCCACCGACACCCCGTACATATTGCCTGGTGCGCAGCAGACACCGGGGTCGCCCTGGACACCGCTGAAGTTGCCGGTTTTCCGCCTTCTGTGGGGGACCTGGGTAACCGCCAATATCTGCATGTGGATGAGTGATGTGGCGGCTGCTTGGATGATGAGCGCGTTGACCACCACCCCCATCTGGGTGGCGCTGGTGCAAACGGCCTCGACGCTTCCGGTGCTTCTGCTGGGCCTGCCCAGCGGCGCACTGGCCGACATCTTGGATCGCCGACGCTACTTCATCGTCACCCAATTCTGGCTGGCCGGCACCGCAGCCGCGCTGTGTTTAGCAGTTCTTTTTGATCTGTTGACACCGCCGCTGCTGCTGGCACTGACCTTTGCCAACGGCATCGGCCTGGCCATGCGCTGGCCAATTTTTGCCGCGTTGATTCCTGAAATCGTACCTCGCCAACAACTGCCGGCGGCGCTGGCGCTCAACGCTATCGCCATGAACGCATCGAGGATCATCGGTCCGCTGGTGGCCGGGGCGCTGATTGCCAGTGCCGGTACTGCCTATGTTTTTGTGCTCAACGCAACGCTATCGCTGATCGCCGGTTTTGTCATCATGCGCTGGCGTCGAGACTTTGTGCCCAGCCCTTTGGGGCGAGAGCGATTGCTCAGCGCAATGCGCGTCGGCCTGCAGTTCGTGCGTGAGTCAGCTCCTTTGCGCGGAGTTTTTTTAAGGGTGTCGCTTTTCTTTTTTCATTCCACAGCGCTGCTGGCCTTGCTGCCACTGCTGGCCAGGAGACTGGCCGGTGGTGGTGCAGCCACTTACACTCTTTTACTGGCCTCGATGGGGGTCGGGGCGATCATGCTGGTGCTGGTTTTGCCAAGGCTCAGGCAGCGGTTAACTGGCCGGCAAATGGTGTTGGCCGGCACAGTGCTGCAGTCCTTGAGCGCCATGGTTATGGCATTCGCACCAAGTGTCTACGTGGCTGTGCCGACCATGGTTCTTGCCGGCATGGCGTGGCTTTGCGCCGCAAACAGCCTCAGTCTTTTGGCCCAAATGTTGCTGCCCAACTGGGTGCGCGCGCGCGGTATGTCTATGTTCCAGATGGCCATCATGGGGGGCAGTGCGTTGGGTGCCGCCGTGTGGGGCCAGGTAGCCACCATCAGCTCTTTGAACAGCAGCCTTGTAGCGTCTGCGCTGACCGGCAGCATCGCGATGCTGGTGGCCACGCGCTTGCTCAAAGACGACATGATTGAAGAAGACCTGACGCCTTCGCGCGCCTTCAACGTACCTGTAGCGCCAACGCCACCCAGCAGCGGCCTTGTGATGGTGACCATCGAGTACCTGATTGACCCGGAACGCGCCGCAGCATTTTTACAATTGATGCAAGAAAGCCGCAGCAGCCGTCTGCGGCAAGGCGCTCTGAATTGGGAACTGTTGCACGACCTTGGCGAGCCCCAACGCTATCTTGAGCAAATCGTCGATGAGTCTTGGACCGAGCACTTGCGCCGCTTTGACCGCACCACAGCCGCAGACGTGGCACTTCGCGATCGCAAACTCGCTTTTCACCTGGGTGACGAACCGCCCAAGATCACGCGCTATGCCATGAGTCCAACGCAGCGCGCGCAGGCCGAGGGCAGCTAGTGCTTACAAAGCGCTAGCTGCCGCTACTGGGGGGCCGCTTTAAAACCGTTCGTGCGAGGCCAGGTAACGCCACTGGCCGACCGGCAAATGCCCCAGATTGACGTGACCAATGCGCACCCGTTTGAGCCCGGTCACAAACAAACCAACCTGTTCACACATGCGCCGGATCTGCCGCTTCTTACCCTCCCTGAGCACAAAGCGCAACTGCTCCGGGTTTTGCCATGACACCTGAGCCCGCTTGAGCGGCACACCGTCCAGGCTCAGGCCGTGACACAAACGTTGGAGCTGCTCAGGCGGAAACGCACCCTGCACGTTCACCATCTCAGCGCCGTAGCTCACACGCACCAGGTATTCTTTTTCAACCTCAGAGTCTTCGCCAATGAGTTGTCGCGCTACGCGGCCGTCCTGGGTCAGCACCAGCAGGCCGATAGAGTCAATGTCCAGGCGGCCGGCCGGTGCCAGACCGCGCAGTTGTTCATGCCCCCAGCGCATGCGGCTGTTGCATTCACGCCAGCGGTTTTGCGGCTGCACCAGCACCACCGCCGGCTCGTGCCCGTCCTCCGCCTGGCCGCTGACGTAACCGACTGGCTTGTTGATCAAGATGGTGACCTGCTGGCGCTGCTGATGCTCGGCCTGCTGGGAAACCTCAATACGGTCCGCCGGCGATACGGGCTGTCCCATCTCGGCCGGCTTGCCGTTGACGCGCACCCAACCCCGTTCGATCCAATCGTCGGCCTCGCGTCGCGAGCACATGCCCAACTCAGCCATGCGCTTGTTCAGTCGCACTGTGCTGCCGGTGGAGGCCGGCGCGCTGGCGGTGTCAGCACGGCGTATGCGAACTGCAGCTTGGGCAGCAGGCGGTTTGGGGGGCGCTGGAGGCTGGGTCATGGTGTTGTCAGAGTCGGGAGGTGGGGGGTCAAGTAGCGGGGTTAACTGACAAATGTAGGCGAGCCCTTGGTTCAGCCTGGACCTCGCGCGGTACTGGCAAACACATTGGCGCGCAAGGCGGCCAAGTCCAGCACACGCAAACCGCCGTACTCCACCCGGATGATGCCCTGCGCATGCAGGCTGCTCAAAGCCTCGTT
>CAMBWM010000256.1 GCA_945871335.1 Polaromonas sp. YR568
GCACGCCTGACGCGCTATGGATTTGCGAGCACCCGTCTGTTTTTACCCAAGGCTTGGCCGGCAAGAGCGACCATCTGCTCAGCCCCGGCAACATTGCCGTGGTGCAAAGCGACCGGGGCGGGCAGGTGACCTACCACGGCCCAGGCCAGGTGGTGGCTTATCCCCTGATCGATTTGAAGCGCGCCGGCTATTACGTCAAGGAATACGTCTACCGGATTGAAGAGTCTGTGATCAAAACCCTGGCGCACTTTGGCGTGACGGGTCACCGCATAGCCGGCTCGCCGGGCATTTATGTGCGGCTGGACGACCCGCACGCGCACGGCGCACTGACTGGCCCACGCCTGCCGGCCGACCCCTTTCGCGGCCTGGGCAAGATCGCCGCGCTGGGCATCAAGGTCAGCCGCCACTGCACCTACCACGGCGTGGCGCTGAATGTGGCGATGGATCTGGATCCCTACTCGCGCATCAACCCCTGCGGCTACGCCGGGCTGCAGACCATAGACCTTTCTACAATCGGCGTGTCGGCCAGCTGGCAGGAAGCGGCCGAGGTGCTGGGTCACAAGCTCAGCAGCTACCTGGCGCCCTGAAGCGCTGAACGCTACGCGCCCGCGAGCACAACCGAGAAACACCATGAGCACACCCGAAACCGGCAACCCGGTCGTCCGCGAAGCCCAAAGCCAGCAGGACTACAACCCGCTGGCCAAACAAAAGGCGGCGGCCAAGCTCTCTCGCATTCCGGTCAAGGTCGAGCGCGCGGAAGTGCTGAAAAAACCCGACTGGATCCGCGTCAAGGCCGGCAGCCCAAGCACACGCTTTTACGAGATCAAGCAGATCCTGCGCGAGAACAAGCTCAATACGGTGTGCGAGGAAGCCAGCTGCCCGAACATCGGCGAATGCTTTGGCAAGGGTACGGCCACTTTCATGATCATGGGTGACAAGTGCACGCGGCGCTGCCCGTTTTGCGATGTAGGCCACGGCCGGCCCGACCCGCTGGACGTCAACGAGCCGGACAACCTGGCCAAGACGATCGCCGCACTCAAGCTCAGTTACGTGGTGATCACCAGCGTAGACCGAGATGATCTGCGCGACGGCGGCGCGCAGCATTTTGTCGATTGCATCTCGCGTATTCGCGCGCTGTCACCCCGTACCCAAATTGAAGTGCTGGTGCCCGACTTCCGCGGCCGCGATGACCGCGCACTCAGCATCCTCACCTCGGCGCCACCGGACGTGATGAACCACAACTTAGAAACCGCGCCGCGTCTTTACAAAGAAGCGCGTCCCGGCAGCGACTACCAGTTCTCACTGAACCTGCTGAAAAAATTCAAGGCCCTTCACCCAGGCGTGCCAACCAAGAGCGGCATCATGGTCGGGCTGGGCGAGACCGATGAAGAAGTTTTGCAAGTGATGCAGGACATGCGCGATCACCAGATCGACATGCTGACCATCGGTCAGTACCTGGCGCCCTCCAGCTCGCACCTGCCGGTGCGCCGGTATGTGCACCCGGACACTTTCAAAATGTTCGAGGCCCGCGCTTACGAGATGGGTTTCTCGCACGCCGCCGTGGGCGCGATGGTGCGCTCTAGCTACCACGCTGACCAGCAGGCGCATGCAGCAGCAGAAGCGGCAGCGGCCCTGAACGCCGTGAAGTGAGAGCGCAGCTCTTCGCCCTGGGGGCCATTGCGCTGTGGGTGTCCGTGGCTTCGCTGGGCGTGCTGCTCAAACACCTTCCACCTTTTTTGCTGACCGGCTTGTCGCTGCTCATTGGCGCCCTGCTGGCGCTGCCGCAAGTAGCGCGTGACCCTAACCAATGGCGCGTACCGCTATCGACCTTGGCACTGGGCATCTACGGCTTGTTTGGTTACCACTTCATGCTGTTCATGGCGCTGCGTTTGGCGCCGGCTGTTGAGGCTAATTTAATCAATTACCTGTGGCCCTTGCTGATGGTGGTGTTGGCGCCAGCCTTGCTGAAAAATATGCCGCTGCGTCCCATTCATCTGGGCGCAGCCCTACTCGGCTTTAGCGGTGCGGCCTTGGCCATCCTGGGTGCAGCGAACCAAGTGGACGAGTTGCCAAGGCCCGAGAGTGCAAGCCGTGCAGCCGGTTATCTGGCCGCACTGGCGGCGGCTTTCATGTGGTCGAGTTATTCACTGTTGACGCAACGTGTGGCCGCGTTCCCGACCGCTGCAATCGGCCTGTTCGCTTTGGTGTCTGGCGCGCTGTCCTTACTGTGCCACTGGGCGCTGGAAGCGCCGACGAGCCTGAACTTGCGTGACGGCTTGCTGCTGGCGCTGATGGGACTGGGCCCGCTGGGCGGCGCTTTTTTCCTTTGGGACAAAGCGCTCAAGCTGGGGGACGCGCGGCAGATCGGTATCTTGAGTTATCTCACGCCGCTGGGCTCAACCGCCTTGCTGATTGTGGTGACCGGGCGGCAGTGGAGCTGGAGCATTGCGCTGGCGGCGCTGATGATCATGCTTGCCGCTGTGCTGGGCACACGGGCCCGATAGCCGCTTACAACAAAGAAGCCGGGTCTTCGCTCTCCAGCACCCCTTGCGCCCAAGCTTGGAGCTTGCTGGCATCGGCCCGCAAAATCTGCTGCTTGACCGACAAGATCTGCGAGGGGTGCATGGAGAAACTGCGCAAGCCCAGCCCCAGCAAGAGCCGCGTCATATTGGCGTCGCCCGCCATTTCGCCGCAAACGCTAATGCCCTTGCCTTGCGAATTGCACTCGGCGATGGTGTCGGCCACCAACCTGAGCACTGCCGGATGGCAAGGGTCGTAGAGATGCGCGACGGCCTCATCGGCACGGTCAATCGCCAGTGTGTACTGAATGAGGTCGTTGGTACCGATGGACAAAAAATCAAAATATTTGAGGAACAGCTTGAGCGTCAACGCGGCAGCCGGTATCTCGATCAAGGCGCCGAGCTTGACCGGCCCAGAGGCCTGGCCTTTGTTGTCCAGGGTGGCGCGCGCGTGATCAATCAAAGACATGGTTTGCCGGATTTCTGAGGCATGCGCCAACATGGGTACCAGCAAGTTGACCTGCCCATGGGCAGCGGCACGCAAGATGGCGCGCAACTGCGTCAAAAACATGGGCGGGTCGGCCAGACTCCAGCGAATCGCGCGCAGACCCAGCGCCGGGTTCAGGTGCGCCTCTTGCGCCTTGGTGTGGCGCTCCAAGGGCTTGTCAGCCCCAATGTCTACCGTGCGGATGGTCACAGGCAGACCCTGCATGCCTTCGATAGCCTGACGGTAGGCCAGGTATTGCTCTTCCTCATCAGGCAAGTTACCGATGCGCCCCATGAACAAGAACTCGCTGCGGAACAAGCCCACACCAACGGCGCCGGCCTGAATCGCGCCGCTTGTATCTTCGGGCATTTCAATGTTGGCCAGCAGTTCAATTTTTTGACCGTCGAGCGTGACGGCCGGCGTGTGGCGCAAACGGTTTAGACGCTCGCGCTCGAGTACACCCTGTCGCTGCTTGAAGCCATACTCGGCCAGGATGATGGGCGAAGGATCGACGATCAGCACGCCGGCATCGCCGTCAATGATGACCCAGTCGTCCTGCTTGATCAGCTGACTGGCGCTGCGCGCACCAACCACCGCCGGTATGTCC
>CAMBWM010000257.1 GCA_945871335.1 Polaromonas sp. YR568
ACTGCACCAACCGGCTGGCCGGTGGCCAGATCCACGGTGACGCGCAACAGCGCCAGCTCAACCACCTTGTCGCGTGCGGCGTTGAGTCCGGTGGTTTCGGTGTCGAGCACCAGCAGCGTAGCGACCGGGCCGTTGGCCGCAGGAAACACCAACCGGGGCACCAGGCGTCGCAGCACGCGGTAGTCAGGGTGTGCCTCCAGCGAGTGGGCCATGGCTTCGGCGCTGCCTTCGGCGGCATCGCTGACGAGCGATGTGTGAACACCCGCCTGCGCCGGGGCTGCGACAGCTGCGCTGGTAGCAGACACCGCCGGGCTGGTCTTTTTAGCCGAGGGCTTAGCCGAGCTGACGGGTGCCGGGCTTGGCTCTTCAAAGCCAAAACCCAGCTGGTCGCTGGCAATGGGGCGCGCTGGTTTCATGGAGCTCTCTAGATCGGGATGCGCCCGACTTTACACCCGCAGAGATTCAAGGCATGAACATGCCGCCACTCACGTGCAGACTTTGACCGGTGATGTAGCGCGATACAGGCAGGCACAGGTGGGCGATCATTCGCGCCACGTCTTCGACAGCGCCCTCTTCCGGGGTGATGGGCGCTGCATCAATGCCTTTGCCTGAAGTGGCTGAGCGCTTGCCGCCGATCTTGCCGGGTACCACGCAGTTCACTGTCACTCCGCGGGGTGAAAATTCGCAGGCCAGTGCGCGCGTCAAGCCGACAATGCCGGCCTTGGCCGTGACCACGTGCGCACGGTTCGCAGCGCCTAGGTGCGCACTGACGCCGCCCACGTTGACGATGCGGCCAGCGCCGGTTTTCAGCATGTGTGGCATTGCTGCTTTGGCGCAGACAAAAGCACCATCCAAAATGATGCTGGTGACATCTTTCCACTCTGCTAAAGACATGCTCAAAAATTCACTGTCAGCGCGGATGCTGGCATTGTTGACCAAAATGTCGAGGCGACCAAAGGCCTCAATGGTTTGGTCGATCATTTGGGCCACGAAAACTTCGTCGCGGATATCGCCCAAGCACACGATGGCGCGCCCGCCTGCAGCCTTGATTTCCCGCTGCACAGCCTCAGCCTCCTCGCGGGAAGAGCGGGCATTGATGACGATGGCCGCGCCCAACTCAGAGAGCTCCAGAGCGGTTGCCCTGCCGATTCGGCGCACTGCGCCAGTGATGAGAGCCGTCTGGCCTGAGAGTGGTTTCATGGTGAACTTATTATCTGGGTGAAGGTGCCATAGCTGCGTCAGTACTAATCGGCCTGGCCGATGCCGGCGCTGTGCTGGGGCCCTTGTTGGCCGCTGACTAAGAGCTGCCGGGCCTAGCTGCTGCTCTTACAGCTGGCAGGTAAAAATTTAGCGGCAATGCCGTTGGTGCTGCCCGCCGTGCAGACCCAAGTTAGCTGGCCATTGGTCGTGTCATGAGTCGCGGTGAGCGCCAGCGTCTTGCCGTTCAAGTTTGGATCTGTATTGCCGGTCACCGTGATGATCCCCGTCGCGCTCGTGCCGCTCAGGCTGCCGTAAGCGTAAGCCACGCTCGACACATAGGTGCTTTGCACCGATTCCAGCACCAGGGCCGTGGTGGTCGGCATGACGCTGTGGGTCTGCACGCTTTCCGCCAAGGCCAGCTTGCCAGGTTGTGCGGCCAGGATCATCTCGGCCACCTTGGCGCGCACCGTGTGCTCCTGGTAGCGCGGCAGCGCGACGGCCGCCAGAATGCCGACGATCGCGATCACGATCATCAGCTCGATCAAGGTAAAGCCTTTTTGCATGTGCGTCTTCATGGAAATCCTTGTTAAAGCCGCTGACCGAGCGCACTGGCTGACGAGCTGAAGAACTCTTCGCGAATGCCATATTAATCTAAGAACCCAAAAAAGCCCCACCCCGAAGACAGGCGAGGCCCCGATTGAAAGATCAGGTCAGGCCAGGTCAGCAGGTTTTTGGCGACTCTGCAAAACCTTGCCCATCAACAGCACCAACAACGCACCAGCGAGGGCTGCGGCATAACTCCAAACAGCGGACGTTGGCAGATAGTCCTTGATGGCTGGGTCGGTGTAAGCCATCTGGCCGGCAATCCAGCCCAGCAACATGGCGCCCAGGGTAATGACCATCGGAAAGCGCTCCATCAGCTTAAGCACGAAAGTGCTGCCCCAAACGATGATGGGAATGCTGACCAGCAGACCGAAAATAACCAACGGCAACTGATGGCTTTCGCCGGCACCTTGCGCCGCGCCGGCAATGGCCAGCACATTGTCAACGCTCATCACAAGGTCGGCAATGATGACCGTCTTGACCGCACTCCACAGCTTGTCACTAGAGCTGATGTTATGGTCGCCATCGCCTTCAGGCTGTAAAAGCTTCACACCAATCCACAGCAGCAGCACGGCACCCACCAGCTTGAGGTAGGGCACCGTCAGCAAAGCCAGTGCAAAGGCAATCAAGATCACGCGCAGAACAATGGCACCGATGGTGCCGTAAATAATTCCCTGCGTCCGCTGCTTGGGCGGCAAATTACGACAGGCCAGGGCGATGACAACTGCGTTGTCTCCGCCGAGCAAGATGTCGATCATGATGATCTGGCCCACTGCGAGCCAGAACGTTGCCGTCATAAATTCGTCCATGAATATCCCCTGCAATAAACCAAAAGGACCGATTGTCCATCAAGACAATCGGTCCGTATGTAGTGGCAAACCGCAATGACCCTGATAACGAGATCAAGATACGGGTCGGCTTGCGCTTAAAGCATGGCCTTGAGAAGTTTGGCCATTTCAGACGGATTGCGCGTGACCGTGAAACCGCAGGCTTCCATGATGGCGAGCTTGGCGTCAGCCGTGTCAGCGCCGCCGGAGATCAGCGCGCCGGCATGGCCCATGCGTTTGCCGGCAGGCGCTGTCACGCCGGCGATGAAACCGACGATGGGTTTTTTCATATTGGCCTTGCACCACATGGCGGCTTCGGCTTCGTCCGGGCCGCCGATCTCGCCAATCATGATGACGGCGTCGGTGTCCGGGTCGTCATTGAAAGCACGCATCACGTCGATGTGCTTGAGGCCGTTGATCGGGTCGCCGCCAATGCCGACAGCGCTGGACTGACCCAGGCCGATTTCGGTGATCTGCGCAACCGCTTCGTAAGTCAGCGTTCCGGAGCGCGAGACCACACCGATGCGGCCCTTGCGGTGAATATGGCCGGGCATGATGCCGATCTTGATTTCATCGGGCGTGATCAGGCCGGGGCAGTTGGGGCCGAGCAACAGCGTGCGCTTGCCGCCGGCGGCTTCCTTGGCCTTCATGCGGTTACGCACTTCGAGCATGTCGCGAACGGGAATGCCTTCTGTGATGCAGATCGCCATGTCCAGGTTGGCTTCAACAGCTTCCCAGATGGCGGCCGCTGCGCCGGCGGGCGGCACATAGATCACCGACACCGTGGCACCAGTGGCCTGGGCGGCCTGGGTCACGTTAGCGTAAATCGGGATGCCTTCGAAGTCTTCGCCGGCTTTCTTGGGGTTGACGCCCGCCACAAAGCAGTTTTTGCCATTTGCGTAGTCACGGCACATGCGCGTGTGGAACTGGCCGGTCTTGCCGGTGATGCCCTGCGTGATGACTTTGGT
>CAMBWM010000258.1 GCA_945871335.1 Polaromonas sp. YR568
ACAGTCCAACACATCACTCAGCGCATTATTGCGCGCAGCCATACCCAGCGCTCAGCCTATCTGGCGCGACTGGCCGACGCCTCCACGCGAGATGCCAACCCGGATCGCATGGGCTGCGCCAATCTCGCGCACGCACTGGCGGGGGCGCCGCTGGATGACCGCTTCAAAATCGTCACCGAAAAAGCCCCCAACATCGGCATCGTCAACTCGTACAACGACATGCTGTCGGCGCACGTGCCGCTACTGCGTTACCCCGAGCTGATCAAGGCTGAGGCGCGTAAGCAGGGCGCTACCGCGCAAGTGGCCGGCGGCGTGCCCGCCATGTGTGACGGCGTCACGCAGGGCACCCCGGGCATGGAGCTCAGCCTGTTCAGCCGCGATGTGATTGCCATGGCTACTGCCGTGGCCTTGTCGCACGACATGTACAACGGCGCGCTGATGCTGGGCGTGTGCGACAAGATCGTTCCCGGGCTGTTGATCGGTGCGCTGCACTTCGGTCATTTACCCGTGGTCTTTGTGCCGGCCGGCCCCATGCCCTCGGGCCTGTCGAACAAAGAGAAAGCCGCTGTAAGAGAAAAAGCCGCGCAAGGGCTGGTCGGACGTGACGAGTTGCTGAAATCCGAATTTCAGTCTTATCACAGCCCAGGCACCTGCACCTTTTACGGCACGGCCAACAGCAACCAGATGTTGCTTGAAGCCATGGGCCTGCATGTGCCCGGCACTGCCTTTGTGAACCCTGGCAACGATCTGCGCGACGAGCTGACGCGCGAAGCTACCCGCACCGTGCTGGACATCACGAAGGCCAGACGCTACGCGCCTATCGGCCGCATCGTTGACGAGCGCGCCATCGTCAACGCCATGGTCGCGCTGCTGGCCACCGGCGGCTCGACCAACCACCTGATTCACTGGGTTGCCGTGGCCCGCTCAGCCGGTATCACCATTGACTGGAATGACTTTTCAGCCTTGTCCGACGTGGTGCCGTTGCTCTGCCATGTCTACCCCAATGGCAGCGCTGACGTCAATGAGTTTCAACGCGTGGGCGGCACCGGCTTTGTGATTCGTGAGTTGCTGGACGCCGGGCTGATGCACGAGGACGTGCTAACGGTACGCAGCAAGGGCTTGCGTGAATACACCCGCGAGCCTTCCATGCAGGCGGGCAATATTGTTTGGCACGACGGCGGAGCGTCCAAAGACCTGAGCGTACTAAGGCCGGTGGACGCACCCTTCAGTCCCACCGGTGGGCTCAAGCTGCTGCAAGGCAACCTCGGGCGCAGTGTGATCAAGGTGTCGGCTGTGCCTGAAGACCGGCATGTGATCGAAGCGCCGGCCCGTGTGTTCGATTCACAGGACGCATTGCACCAGGCCTTTAGTGCGGGCGAATTGGCGCGTGACGTGATTTGTGTGGTTCGCTGGCAGGGCCCGCAAGCCAATGGCATGCCCGAGCTTCACAAGCTCACGCCGCCGCTGTCAGTCTTGCAAGGTCAGGGTTTCAAAGTGGCGCTGGTCACCGACGGGCGCATGAGCGGCGCCTCGGGCAAGGTGCCTGCCGCCATCCATGTGTCGCCTGAAGCAGCGGCCGGCGGGCCACTGGCCAAAGTGCGCGATGGCGATGTAATCCGGCTGGACAGCCTGAAGGGCGAGTTGCGCGTCCTGGTGGCAGATGCTGAGTGGGCTGCGCGGCCTGTGGCTGAGATGCCCGAAGCCTTGCGCCTGAGCAATTCGGTGGGTATCGGTCGTGAACTGTTCACGGGCATGCGCCGTCAAGCCCTGACAGCCGAAGAAGGAGCAGCCGCATGGCTTTGATTCAACACAGCGACAAGCTCAGCGCCTTGCAGGTGATGCAAGACGCGCCGGTGATCCCGGTGATTGTTTTGCATGATCTCCAGCATGCGGTACCGCTGGCACGGGCACTGGTGGCTGGCGGCATTCGCATGCTCGAAGTCACTTTGCGCACACCACAAGCGCTGGCATGTTTAGAAGCGATTGCCCGTGAGGTGCCCGAAGCCGTGGCCGGCGCCGGTACAGTGCGCAGCGCTGCTGATGTGCAGGCCAGTCTGAATGCCGGTGCGCGCTTTGCGGTCAGCCCCGGCTACACCCAGGCCTTGGGCCGGGCTTGCCGCGCCGCCGGCTTGCCGCTCTTGCCCGGCGTCGCCACCGGCAGCGAAATCATGATGGCGCAGGAAGACGGTTACAAGGCGCTGAAATTTTTTCCGGCCATGCAGGCGGGCGGGCCGGCCATGCTCAAGGCCTGGGGTGGTCCGTTCACAGATGTACTTTTTTGTCCGACCGGGGGCGTGAGCTTGGCCAACGCGCCGGAGTTTCTGGCCTTGCCCAACGTGGCCTGCGTAGGCGGCTCCTGGCTGGTTCCGGCCGATGCCTTGGCTGCCGGTGACTGGGCTCGTATCACCACGCTGGCCCGCGAGGCCAGCGCCCTGGCGTGCCGCTCGGCCTGAGCCAGCTTCAGCGCAGACCTGCGCCTGCCGCGTTTTATTTGCGCTCGATCAGCTCGACTTTGTAGCCGTCAGGGTCGGTCACAAAGGCAATCACGGTGCTGCCGCCCTTGACCGGGCCGGCCTCGCGCGTGACCTGGCCGCCCGCGGCTTTGATCTTCTCGCAGGCTGCATAAGCGTCCGGCACGCCTAACGCGATGTGGCCATAGGCCGTGCCCATCTCGTACTTGTCCACCCCGTGGTTGTAGGTCAGCTCTAACTCGGCATGATCCGGGTTGCTGCCGTAGCCGACAAAGGCCAGGCTGTATTTGTATTCCGGGTTTTCTGAGCGCCGAAGCAGCTTCATGCCCAACACCTGGGTGTAAAACTCAATAGAACGCTCGAGGTTGCCTACGCGCAGCATGGTGTGAAGAAATCGCATGGAAGGTTCCGCTGGTTAAAAAAGTTAGGCCCCAACATTTGAGGAGCAAAAAACCATTGTGCTTCAAACCAACGCAGGTGCCAGCCCCTGAGTCGCAGCCTCTGCTAGCATTGTTTTTTGCATATCAGGCTGACGCATGAAACTCATTGACTCCATCCTCACCCAAGCCGCTTCCATCGCCAGCGTTCGGCGCGATATACATGCCCATCCGGAGCTGTGTTTCCAAGAGCTGCGTACCGCCGAAGTGGTGGCGCAACAACTCAGCAGCTGGGGCATCGAAATGCACCGCGGTATGGGCACCACCGGGGTGGTCGGCATCATTCATGGGCGCGACGGCGGTGCTTGCGGGCGTGGCATCGGCTTACGCGCCGACATGGACGCACTGCCTATGCAGGAGTTCAATCAGTTCGCCCACGCCAGCACCGCGCCGGGCAAGATGCACGCCTGCGGCCACGACGGCCACACGGCCATGCTGCTGGCCGCTGCGCAGCACTTGGCCAAAAACCGTGATTTTGATGGCACGGTTTACCTCATCTTTCAGCCGGCCGAAGAGGGCGGCGGCGGCGCGCGCGAAATGATCAAGGATGGCCTGTTTGAGAAGTTCCCCATGCAGGCGGTGTTTGGCATGCACAACTGGCCGGGTGCGCCAGTCGGCACCTTTGCAGTGAGCGCCGGCCCGGTGATGGCGTCGAGCAATGAATTCAAAATCACCGTTCGCGGCAA
>CAMBWM010000259.1 GCA_945871335.1 Polaromonas sp. YR568
CTGATGCGGGAGCGATGGCTCGCTGCATGAAAGACATTCAACATTACATGCGGGCGGGCACGCTGCAACTGGCCGCACTGCCGCCGCTGTCTTTGTATGTTCACCTGCCCTGGTGCATCAAGAAATGTCCTTACTGCGATTTCAATTCGCATGAAATGGCCGGCGCCGACATGCCTGAGCAACGCTACATCGATGCCCTGATTGCTGACCTGGAGGCCTCGCTGCCGCTGATCTGGGGCCGCAGCGTGCACAGCATCTTTATCGGTGGTGGCACGCCCAGCCTTTTTTCGCCGGCGGCGATCGACCGCTTGCTGGGTGAGCTGCGCGCCCGCCTGAGGTTGGATGCGGATTGTGAAATCACCCTGGAAGCCAACCCCGGCACCTTTGAAAAAGACCGTTTCAGGGCTTTTCGCAGCGCGGGCGTGACACGCTTGTCAGTCGGCGTTCAGAGCTTCAACGACGAGCACCTGAAAGCCCTGGGCCGGGTGCACGACCGTGCGCAGGCGATTGCCGCGGTTGAAGAGGCCGCCGCCAGTTTTGAGACCTTCAACCTCGACATCATGTATGCCTTGCCCGGCCAAAGCCTGGCAGGCCTCGAAAAAGACATGCGTCAGGCGCTGGCCCTGAGTCCGCCCCACATTTCGATCTACCACTTAACCATCGAGCCCAATACCTACTTTGCCAAGTTTCCGCCGGTGATTCCTGAGGAGGACCTGGCCTACGCCATGCTAGACCGCATCACCGAGATGACCGCTCAGGCAGGCATGCAGCGCTATGAGGTCTCGGCCTATGCCAAGCCCGGTCACCGCTGCTTTCATAACCTCAACTACTGGCAGTTTGGCGACTACCTGGGCATCGGGGCAGGCGCGCACAGCAAGCTCAGCTTTGCGCACCGCATCGTGCGCCAGGTGCGCTGGCGCGAGCCCAAGCTCTACATGGACAAGGCGCTGGCGGGTCAGGCGGTGACGCAAGAAAACGAGATCAGCCGCGCCGACCTGCCTTTTGAGTTCATGCTCAACGCGCTGCGACTGCGCGACGGGTTTAAGTTGCAGGACTTTGCTGAAAAAACCGGTTTGCCTGTGAGCGTTCTGCAAACTGGCTTGGACGAAGCTGACCGAAAGGGCCTGATTGAGCGTGACCTGGTAAGCCTCAGACCTACAGAGCGCGGCTTTGACTTTCTTAATGATTTGCAATCTTTGTTCTTATCTGATTGATTGAATTGACTATGAACATGCTTTTCGACATAGAGCCGGGCGCGGTCTTGATCTTGGTGTTAAGTTGCGTTATCAGCTTTACATTTGGCAGGTATTTGGTGTCATCGCGCAATAAAAGACGTCAAAATAAAGAAATGGAACGCGCGGAACTGGCCTTGCGCAACCGCCCGCCTGAGCCCCCCTCCTTGAACAAGTCCAAGCGAAAGCGCCAGCAACTGGGCGACAAAAGTAGCTCGAAACCCAGGGGATGAGGACGGAAGTGTCGTTTTTTATCTTTAGAAATTGACGGTCCATCCGCTGGAATGATAAAATTCGTTCAAATTTGTTATTTCAATTTAATGAGTTGATGCGTTCGTGTTCAGCTTGCGTACTTGTTTTGGGAGTGATTTTTGTCTTGCAATTTAATTCGAGCGCGTTTTCGTCTTTTAAATTGCTGTGAAGTTATCCCGACATCCATTGCTCAGCTGACAATTTTCTTCCCGCTAACATTCGGCTTTTACCCGAATCTATCCCAATAAACGACCTTGAGTTAAGGACCGAAATATGAACGACCGCACCAACAACGAAGCTGGATCAATTGTCATCGGCGAGGGCGTTACCGTGTCCGGTAAATTTATCGTGCCTGGGCGTGCTGTGATCAACGGCTCCATGGACGGTGAGTTGCAAGCTGACGAGCTGCTTGTTGGCGCTCAGGGCAAGATTGTTGGCAATGTGAAAGTTCGCAAAGCCGATGTTTTTGGCGAAATGCATGACACACTGCTGGCTTCAGAGCATTTGATCATCCGAAGCACGGGGCGCGTGAACGGCAATGCCAGCTACGGCGAAATCGAAATCGAGCGCGGCGGTTTGGTTCAGGGTGCTGTGTTGCCAGCCAAGGCCGCCATGAGCGTGTCGCCGGTGATAGCTCCTATTGTTACTAAACAGGTTGAGCCCCCTGTAGTGGGTGGCAAGTCATCGCAAGCCTGACCATTAAAAGATGTTGCAGTTCGTGAATCGTTTGCGCGAAGGCGCCAGTTTCTTGGGGGTTTTGCCCGCCAAGCTGGGCAAGCTTTGGCGCAGGGATTATCACGACTCCAGAATTATTCTGGAGCAACAAGGCGATCTGAAGTATTTTTCTATTTCAGGCCATCTTCAGCGAAACGTGGTGCGCGGCTTGATCGTTGTCGGTACCGCCAGCTCAGCATCCATCCTTGTTCTCTCGACCCTGTCCCTGCTGTTGATGTTCGGCAACTCTAGGCTTGAACGCTCACACAATGAAATCTACGAAGCTTTGCTCGGCAGTGCAGTTGACTTGACCGAAGGTGGCGCGAACGCCCTGGGACGTGAAGACATGCTGGCCCTGGCACAGGCGATTCGTGACCGAGATCTCGAAATTCGCCGCTTTGTTAAGAGTTCTGCTTCGACCTTGTCCGCAGAGAACACCACCTTGAAAGCGCGTCTGGATGCCTCGGGGCTGTCTGAAAAAGCCATCAAGATCATCCACGGCAGCGCTTCGATTGGCGGTTTTGGCAATGATCGTATTGACACCAAAAACCCGCTGCTCAGGGGGCGTTTGTCTGAAGAAATCGCCAAAAACCATGCGCTGATGGAAGTGCTGAGTGCCTTGCCTACCAAGATGCCAGTCAGTGATTATTCTGTCTCATCCTCATTCGGTATCCGAACTCACCCCATTACCGGGCGCCCTAAGTTGCACATGGGCGTTGACCTGCTCACGCATGGCGGCGATGATGTCAAGCCCGCCAAGCCGGGTAAAGTCATATTGGCCCGGGCTTACCAGGACTACGGCAACACAGTCATCGTTCGCCATGAGCGCGGTATTGAAACGCTTTATGGCCACCTTGCCGAAGTGCGGGTTCGCGAGGGGCAAGAAGTCGACATGAGTACCCTCTTGGGCATCGTGGGCAACACGGGCTCTTCAACGGGCAAACATTTGCACTTTGAAGTCTCTGTGGGTGGCTATCCGGTTGATCCGGAAAAAGTCATCGATACCGCCAACTATGTTCAAAAAAGCAAAAACTGACCAGCCTGAAGCTACAGCATCTGAAAGCACCTCCACCATGATTACAGTCAATGATGAATCGTTGAACAACAAACGCGGCAACACCGGCGTAGCGGTGCTCGACACCCACAAGCCAACCGTGATCAGCGAAGGTTTCTCACTGACCGGTGATATTGTTTCTGACGGCATACTGCACATCGAAGGCCGCACCAGCGGCACCATCAAAGCCAGCAGCATCAACATCGGCCCGCGTGGTCAGGTCGAGGGCAACGTCTCCTGCGCCAGCTTGCACATCAAGGGCTCTTTTTCGGGCACGGCTATTTGCGGAGAATTAGTCGTTGCGGCCAGCGCCATTGTCAAAGGGCACGTCACCTACCA
>CAMBWM010000260.1 GCA_945871335.1 Polaromonas sp. YR568
CAGCACCACTGCACCGGCAATCGCCAGACCCAGTTGCAAATTACTCATGCCACTGGCACCGCTTGTGCAAACCCGATGGCCTCACCCATATCAACCGCCACGATGCGCGAGACGCCTTGCTCTTGCATGGTCACGCCGATCAATTGCTCAGCCATTTCCATGGCAATTTTGTTGTGGCTGATGAAAAGAAACTGTGTTGACTTGCTCATGCTGGCCACCAGCTTGGCATAGCGCTCGGTGTTAGCGTCGTCCAGCGGCGCATCAACCTCGTCCAGCAAACAAAAAGGCGCCGGGTTGAGCTGGAAAATCGCGAACACCAAGGCAATCGCGGTGAGCGCTTTTTGGCCGCCCGAAAGCAGGTGAATCGTCTGGTTCTTTTGACCTGGCGGTTGTGCAATAACCTGCACGCCGGCGTCCAGAATCTCCTCGCCGGTCATCACCAGGCGCGCATTACCGCCGCCAAAGAGCTCCGGGAACATCTTGCCAAAGTGGCCGTTGACCACTTCGAAGGTGCTGGACAGCAGCTCGCGCGTTTCGATATCGATTTTTTTGATGGCGGCTTCCAAGGTGGTCATGGCCTCATTGAGGTCAGCCGACTGAGAATCTAAAAATCCTTTGCGCTCCCGTGCGCTGGTCAACTCATCGAGTGCCGCCAGGTTGACCGCGCCCAGGGACTGGATCTCGCGGTTGATGCGATCAATTTCAGTTTGCAGTCCGGTCAAACGAACGTTGCCGGTCTCAATCGACAGTTGAAGCGCCTCAAGGTCGGCCTCTGCATCTGTCAAAAGTTGGGCATATTGCTCAAAGCCCAGACGTGCGGCCTGCTCTTTGAGTTGCATTTCCGTGATGCGCTGGCGCAGCGGGTCGAGCTGACGCTCGAGCTGCAGGCGGCGTTCGTCGCTGGCACGCAGTTTGGCGCTCAGGTCGTCGTACTGGCTGCGTTTGGCGCCCAAGTCGGACTCGCGCTCGAGCTTGACCGCCAGCGCACTTTGCAAGCCGGCTTGTGCCGCCGCATCGCTCAGGCGCGAAAGCTCTTCTTTGGCACGTTGCTCGTCTTCTGCCAGAGAGGCCGCTTGTTGCGCGGCCATGTCGATGGCGCGGGCCAGCTCTTCGCGTCGCGACGCCAGGCTGCGCAGCGCAAACTGCGCCTCTTGCATCTGCCGCTCCAGCGTGCGCTGTTGCTCGCGCGACGCGTTGAGCTGACGATCGCACTCGATCACACGGTCGTCGAGTTGGGCGTGACGTTCCTGGCTGTCGGCCAGTTGCATGTCCAGCTCTTCAAAGCGCGCTTCAGCCGTCACACGGCGCTCTTGCAGTTCATCCAATTTCAAATCGATCTCGCTGAGGTCGGCTTGAATCTGCTCGCTGCGGGCACGGGTCTGCTCGGCCAGTTGCGACAAGCGCAAGACCTCCACTTGCAAGGCATGGCTGCGGCTCTGACCTTCGGCGGCCTCGCTGCGCGCTGTCACCAGGCGTTGCGCTGCATCGCTGTAAGCGGACTCTGCACGCACCAGCGCGCTTCGTGCCTCGTCCCCGATCAAAGCCTGAGCGCGCAGTTGTTTGTCCAGGTTTTCAATTTCCTGTGCGCGCGCCAGCAAGCCGGCTTGTTCGGAGTCCTGCGCGTAAAAGCTCACGCTGTGCTGCGTCACCGCGTGACCGCCTTGCACATAAATCACCTCACCTCCTTGCAGCTTGGCGCGGGCAGTCAGCGCCTCATCCAGACTGGAAGCGGTGTAGCAGCCTTGCAGCCAGTCGGCCAGCAAGGCAGTTTGACCGGCATCGGACAGTCGCAGGTAGTCGGCCAGCGGCTTGAGGCCCGCGGAGCCAACCCGCGCAGCCGCGCCGGCGACTGGCGGCGTGTAAAAGGACAGTTTGGCCGGCGGCGCATCACGGCCGTCAGTGCCGGCAAAGCCGCGCACCATGTCCAGGCGGCTAACTTCTAGCGCGCCCAGGCGTTCACGCAGCGCTGCTTCTAAAGCGTTTTCCCAACCCTGCTCCATATGTATGCGGCTCCACAGGCCTTGCAGACCCTCCAGGCCATGCTTGCTCAGCCAGGGCTTGAGCTTGCCGTCTGTTTTGACCTTTTCCTGCAAGGCTTTAAGAGCTTCGGAACGCGCCGACAGGTCGGCCTGGCGGGCTGATTCACTGTTGACGCTTTGCTGCAACTGGCGACGGTCTTCGTCCAAACGGGGCACGCTGTCGGTGAGCTCTTGCAACACCGCCTCCACTTGGTCCTGGCTGGCCTTGGCTGATGCGTACTGTTCGTTGAGGTTGACCAGGCGGGATTCGTCCGGTGCGTTCAAGGCATTGCGGTCGGCCAGCAGGCGCTCTCGGCGCACACCCAAGGCACGGCTTTGCTCTTCGATGTTGCGCTGGTCAGCCGCCAAAACCTGGATTTGCTGCTGTACCTGCGTCACGCCGCCGCGCTGCTCATTGGCAGTTGCCTGTGCGGAGCGCAGCGCTTCTTCCAGGGCCGGCAGCTGGCTGATTTGTTCTTCGTTTTGTGCCGCCAGCAACTCGGCATGCTCCTCGGCTTGCACGGCTTGCGCGCTCAGGCTGTCGGTTTCAACAGCGGCGTCGGCCTGGCGTGTTGACCATTGGGCAGCCTGCTCCTTGAGTTGCGCCAGGCGCTGCTCTACGCGCACCCGGCCATCAACCACAAAGCGGATTTCAGCTTCCAGGCGCCCGACTTCAGCGCTGGCTTCATACAGCTTGCCCTGGGCTTGGTTGACCTGATCGCCCGCGGCATAGTGCGCCTGGCGCACGGTTTCCAGATCGGCCTCAATGTGGCGCAAATCAGCCAGCCGGCTTTCAAGTTCATTGACGGCTTTTTCAGCATCGGCTTGGACCTTGGACTGGTCGACCTGGCTCTCGGCGCGCTTTAAAAACCACAACTGCTGCTGCTTGAGCATGCCGTCGGCTTGCAAGGTCTTGTAGTGCAGTGCCACCTCGGCTTGTTTCTCAAGCTTGTCTAAATTGGCATTGAGCTCACGCAAGATGTCTTCAACACGGGTCAGGTTTTCACGCGTGTCCGACAAACGGTTGGCCGTTTCGCGGCGGCGTTCTTTGTACTTGGACACGCCGGCCGCTTCTTCGAGAAACAGACGCAACTCTTCCGGCTTGGACTCAATGATGCGACTGATGGTGCCCTGGCCGATGATGGCGTAAGCGCGCGGACCAAGACCTGTTCCCAAAAACACGTCTTGCACATCACGCCGGCGCACCGGCTGGTTGTTGATGTAGTAGCTTGAGGTGCCGTCCCGCGTGAGCACGCGCTTGACGGCGATCTCGCCAAACTGGCCCCACTGGCCGCCGGCACGGTGATCAGCGTTGTCAAACACCAGCTCGACGCTGGACCGGCTGGCCGGCTTGCGGGTGTTGGTTCCATTAAAGATAACGTCTTGCATGGATTCACCACGCAATTCAGAGGCCCTGCTCTCGCCCAACACCCAACGAACCGCGTCCATGATGTTGGACTTACCGCAGCCGTTCGGCCCCACCACGCCCACCAGTTGACCCGGCAGCACAAAATTGGTGGGTTCCGCGAATGATTTGAAGCCCGAAAGCTTGATGGAATTAAGACGCACG
>CAMBWM010000261.1 GCA_945871335.1 Polaromonas sp. YR568
ACCAACTGCTGCGCTGTCCATGCGGCCAGATCGGCGGCCAGAGTGCGGTGCACCGGGTCAAAAAACGGCAGATTAAAGTGGTCTGCCGGAGGCACCACTGCGGGCTTCGAGTCGGGCGAATAGGCGACACTGTTCTGCATGTCAGTCTCCTGCGGGCGCTACATGATGGTGCTGCTTGACCTTGCCTAGCAATTGATGCAGCGCATCAAGTTCCCGTGCAGTCAGGCCGCCGAATGCTTCGACGATCCAGCCCTCGTGCTGATGCGCCATGTCTGAAAAAGTCTTGCGTCCACGCGCTGTCAGCCGTACCCGGAAGGCACGGCGGTCACCGGCAACGGCCAGGCGCTCAACCAGACCTTCAGAAACCAGTTGGTCGGTGATGCCGGTGATATTGCCGCCAGTGACCATCATGCGTCGCGACAGCTCTTTCATTTTGAGACCATCCTGGCTGCGCTCGAGCTGCGCCATCAGATCAAAGCGGGGCAGCGTGGTGTCAAAGCGCTCGCGCAGCTCGGCGCGGACCTGCTTTTCAATCAGCTGCGTACAGGTCAGCAAACGCAGCCACAGGCGCAGTGCCTCCGGGTGTTCGCTGTGTCCGCGGGCTTCCATGTCCATGAAGGGCTTTCGCTAAGGTTTATTCGATGGCGGCGGGGCGCAGCGCACTGGCGGGCGGGCTTGCCGGAGCCGTGCCGGCAGCGAGGGTTTGCTGTTTGGCCAGTTCGCGGTAAAGCTGGTCGCGCCCGCTCAGGTAAGGCAGCGGCCAATCGACATAACGACTTTGCAGCTTGGCAGCTTCGTGCAGCGTCCACGCCGGGTCTGCCAGGTGCGGACGGGCAATGGCGCACAGGTCGGCGCGGCCGGCGGCAATGATGCTGTTGACATGGTCCACCTCGGAGATCGCGCCCACGGCAATGGTCTGGATGCCGACCTCGTTACGGATACGGTCGGCAAACGGCGTCTGGTACATGCGGCCATACACCGGCTTGGCGGCGCGCGTGGTCTGGCCGGAGGACACATCGATGAAATCGCAGCCGGCGGCCTTGAAGAGTCGCGCCATGGCCACGGCGTCGTCGGCCGTGTTGCCGCCCGGTGCCCAGTCGTGCGCAGATATCCGCACGCTCATGGGCTTGTCGGCGGGCCAGACGGCGCGCATAGCGGCAAACACCTCGAGTGGGTAGCGGCAGCGCTTGGTCAGATCGCCACCGTAGTCGTCGGTGCGCACATTGGTCAGTGGCGTGATGAAGCTCGACAGCAGATAACCGTGTGCGCAGTGCAGCTCGAGCCAGTCAAAGCCGGCTTCGGCGGCGTAGCGCGTGGATTGCACAAATTGCGCGGTGATGTGGTCCATGTCAGCGCGTGTCATGGCTTGCGGCAGCGCATTGTTGGGGCCGTAAGCCACGTTGCTGGCGGCGGTCAATGGCCAGTTGCCGGAGGGCAACGGCTCGTCGGCGGCTTCCCAGCCGACTTGTGTCGAACCCTTGGGGCCGCTATGGCCCAGCTGCATGCCGGCGCGGGCACCATTGCCCGCGCTGTGGATGAAGTTGACGATACGCTGCCAGGCGCGCATCTGTTCCTCATTCCACAGACCCGGGCAGCCGGGCGTAATACGGCCCTCTGCGCAGGGCGCCGTCATCTCGGCAAAGATCAGCGCTGCGCCGCCCAGTGCGCGGGCGCCCAAGTGCACAAGGTGAAAATCTTGAGGCATGCCATCGACTGCGTTGTAGGTGGCCATCGGCGAGACCACGATGCGGTTTTTGAGTTCGACTGAGCGCACCTTCAGCGGCAGCAGCATGGGTGGCGGTGCTGTTTTGCCGGTGGTCGTGCCTGCCAGCCAACGCTCGTAGTTCTGCAGCCAGGCGGCGTCACGCACGCGCAGGTTTTCATGGCTGATGCGCTGCGAGCGGGTCAGCAGCGAATAGAAAAACTGCTCGGCTTCCATGCTGCTGTAGCGGTCCACGTGTTCAAACCATTCGGTGGAATTGCGCGCAGCGTTCTGAATCTTCAGCACCTCGATGGATCGCACGGCTTCATAGGCTTGCAGGGCCTGTGCGATGTCATCCGTTGCTGCCAGGCAGCGGCTCAGCTCAATAGCGTCTTCCAGGGCCAGCTTGCTGCCACTGCCTATTGAAAAGTGTGCGGTGTGCGCCGCATCGCCCATCAGCACCAGCGGCACCTGCTTGCCGGCAATGTCTTGCGTGTGAACCCAGTGCTCGCACACCACGCGCGGAAAGCGGATCCAGATGGCCGAGCCGCGCACATGGGTGGCGTTGTTCATGAGCGCGTTGCCGTCCAGATGCTTGGCAAACAACTTTTCGCAAAAGGCGATGCCCTCTTCCTGGCTCATGGCGTCCAGACCGTGCGCCTGCCAGACTGCCTCGGGTGTCTCGACAATGAAGGTCGCGGTGTCGGCGTCAAACTGGTAGGCGTGCGCGGCGAACCAGCCATGCTCAGTCTGCTCGAAGGCGAAGGTGAAGGCGTCAAATTTTTTGTGCGTTCCCAGCCAGACAAAGCGACAGGCGCGCAGGTCGATGTCGGGCTTGAAGGTGTCGGCGTAGCGTGTGCGCACCCGGCTGTTCAGGCCATCGCAGGCAATCACCAGGTCCGCCTGGTACTGTGCCGACAGTGCCTGATCGTCCTCCACGTCAATTTCAAAAACTAGCGCGACGCCCAGCTCTAGACATCGATCTTGCAGGATGTTGAGAAGGCGCTTGCGTCCCACGCCGCAAAAACCATGGCCGCCTGAGCGCACGCTGCGGCCTTTGAAAAAGACCTCAATGTCGTCCCAGTGGTTGAAAGCCTCGCCAATCAGATTGGCGCTGACAGGATCTGCGCTGCGCAGATTGTCCAGCGTCTGATCCGACAGCACCACGCCCCAGCCAAAGGTGTCAAAGGGGCGGTTGCGCTCGACCACAGTGATCTGATGCGCCGGGTTTTGGAGCTTCATCAGCACGGCAAAGTAAAGGCCGGCGGGTCCGCCGCCCAGGCAAAGAATATTCATGTTGGCACTATCAGCTGGTTGATTCCCTGTTGATTGTTTAGGTCTAAACTAAATTCGTCAAGGGGGTTTGCCGCCAGGGCCGCAGGAAAACTTAGCCGGGTGCTTGAAAGCCGGCAGCCCGGTAGGTCAATACCAGGGTGTCTCGAAAGCCGCCGGACGGCTCGCCGCTGGGCTGGATGGGTGTGGTTTCGTGGATGACCCGGGTGTCGTCAAGCAGCAGCGCGGTCAGCGGCTCGGTCATGACAAAGCGCACACCCGACGGGCCGTGTGCATCAAATACCCTTGTCTCGCCCCCTTTCACGCCTTGGCGCCCCACCAGCATCACCACGACAAAATCGACACCGTCGCGGTGTGCTCCTTCCGGTGTGGGGCGGCCGACCCCGCTGGCCGTGTCGATACGGAACTGGTGCGCCTCGATGAACCACTGCGGGGCCGGCTTGACTTGCGCAAACAAGCGGCCCAGCGCCAGCAGCAGCCCGGTCCACAGCGCTGCCTGGCTGACAGCCGGCTCAACCGGTTCAAACCAGCGCTCAAAGCCACCATGCAGCGCGTTGTAATCGGTGGGTTGCCAATGTGCCCGGTGCGGCATC
>CAMBWM010000262.1 GCA_945871335.1 Polaromonas sp. YR568
CTGATGGTGGAGGTGATGGCGTTGTCGATGATCTCCACCGTCTGCATCTTGCGAAATCGCCGGAAGTTCTCGCGAATCCGGTCAAAGATCACCACCGACTCGTTGACCGAGTAACCCAGCACCGCCAGCACCGCAGCCAGCACGGCCAGTGAGAACTCCCACTGGAAGAAGGCAAAAAAGCCCAGGATGATGATGACGTCATGCAAGTTGGCAATGATGGCCGCCACGGCGTATTTCCACTCGAAGCGAAACGCCAGATAAACCATGATGCCGACCACCACCATGGCCAGTGCTTTAAGCCCGTCTTGCGCCAGTTCTTCGCCGACCTGCGGGCCGACGAACTCGGTGCGTCGCAGTTCTACCTGGGCGTCCTGCGCTTTGAGAGCGGTCATGACACGCTCGCTTTGCTGCGCCGTGCTCACGCCTTTTTGTGCGGGCAGCCGGATCATCACTTCGCGTGCGGAGCCGAAGGTCTGCACTTGCACATCGGTATAGCCTAAGCTAGCGACGGTGTCGCGCACCTTGCCGACGTCAGCCGCCTGCGTATAGCCCACTTCCATGACGGTGCCGCCGGTGAACTCCACCGACAGGTGCAAGCCGCGCGAGAACAGAAAAAATACCGCCAGCACAAAGGTGGCAAAAGAAATGACGTTGAAAATCAGGGCATGCCGCATGAACGGTATGTCCTTGCGGATTTTGAAAAACTCCATGGCTTGCTCTTTTCTGTCTGTTCGGGTTCAGGGGGCTGAAGGCAGAGTGCTGCGCGCCGGCTTGTCGCCTGCTGCCGCATCAGGCGCAGCGCGCCAGATGGTGCCGATAGAGACGGACTTGAGTTTTTTCTGCCGGCCATACCAGAGGTTGACCAGACTGCGCGAGAAGAAAACAGCTGAGAACATGCTGGTCAAAATGCCGATGCAGTGCACCACCGCAAAACCACGCACCGGGCCCGAACCGAAAGCCAGCAAGGCCAGACCGGCAATCAAGGTGGTGATGTTCGAATCCAAAATAGTGGCCCAGGCGCGTTCGTAGCCGACCTGGATGGCGGCTTGCGGTGCAGCGCCGTTGCGCAGCTCTTCGCGCACACGCTCGTTGATCAGCACGTTCGAGTCAATCGCCATGCCCAGGGCCAGCGCCATGGCGGCCATGCCCGGCAGGGTCAGCGTGGCTTGCAGCATCGACAACACGGCGATCAGCAGCAGCAAGTTGACGCCCAGCGCCAGGCCTGAGAACAGCCCGAAGAGCATGTAGTAAGTGGCCATGAAAGCAACGATCACCAGAAAGCCCCAGATCACGCTGGAAAAGCCTTTGGCAATGTTTTCCGCGCCCAGGCTCGGGCCGATGGTGCGCTCTTCAATGATGTCCATGGGTGCAGCCAGCGAGCCGGCGCGCAGCAGCAGCGCCAGGTCATTGGCTTCGCTCACATTCATGGTGCCGGAGATCTGGAAGCGGTTGCCCAGCTCGCTTTGAATGACCGGTGCCGTCAGCACTTCGCCTTTGCCTTTTTCAAACAGCACGATAGCCATGCGTTTCTTGACGTTTTCGCGGCTGACGTCGCGCATGATGCGCCCGCCCTTGGCGTCCACCGTTAGGTCCACTTTCGGCTGCTGATTTTGTGAGTCAAAGCCAGGCTGGGCATCGGTCAGGCTGTCGCCGGTCAGGATGACCTGCTTCTTGACAATGACCGGGCGTCCGTCGCTTTCGAGAAAGCGCTCTGAGCCGAAAGGCACAATGCCGCCGCCGCTTTCGGCAGCGCGGGCTTCTGCGCTTTCGTCCACCAGGCGCATTTCCAGCGTGGCGGTGCGGCCCAGAATATCCTTGGCCTTGGCGGTGTCCTGCACGCCGGGCAACTGCACCACGATACGGTCTAGGCCTTGTTGCTGAATCACCGGTTCGGCTACCCCGAGTTCGTTGATCCGGTTGTGCAGCGTGACGATGTTTTGCTTGAGCGCTTGCTCCTGCACGCTGCGGGCGGCTTGCGTCTTGATGCTTGCTGAGAGCTTGAACTCGCTGCCATCAGGCGCACCCGTTGTTTGCAAGTCGGGGAACTGCTCTTCTATCAGGCGGCTGGCAGCGTCCAGCGTAGCCTGGTCGCGCACGCGGATCTCGATGCTCTGGCCGTTTCGGCTGATGCCGCCGTGGCGTATGTTCTTTTCGCGCAGCACCAGGCGCAAGTCGCCGGCCAGCGATTCAGCCTTCTTGGTCAGCGCCGCCTGCATGTCCACTTGCAGCAAGAAGTGCACGCCGCCACGCAAGTCCAGACCCAGGTACATGGGTCGGGCGTTCAGCGCAGTCAGCCAGGCTGGTGAGCGCGAAAGCAAGTTGAGGGCCACCACATAAGCAGGCTCGGCCGGGTTGGGGATCAGCGCTTTTTGAATAGCGTCCTTGGCCTTGAGCTGGGTGTCCGTGCCTGCAAAGCGAGCGCGCACAGAGTTACCGTCCAGGCTGACTTGCTCTGCCGTCAGGCCCGCGTCCTTGAGGGCTTGCTCGACCCGTGCCACCGTCGCAGCGTCTACCTTGTTAGCAGACTTCAGGGCGGAGACCTGCACCGCCGGTGCTTCGCCAAAAAAATTGGGCAGTGTGTACAGCCCCGCCAGCATCAGAGCGATCAAGATGATGGCGTACTTCCAGACCGGATAACGATTCATGGGATGGTTTTCACAAAGGCTTAAGGCGGGAATCGCCCGAGCGGCAACAGGCCGGGTTTACTTGATCGTGCCTTTGGGCAAGACCTGTATGACGGCGCTGCGCTGCACCTGGACTTCAACGCCGGCAGAGATCTCCAAGCTCATATAGCCGTCGCTCAGGCTGCTGACTTTGCCCAGAACGCCGCCAGCGGTAGCGACTTCGTCACCCTTGGCCAGTGCGTCGATCATGGCGCGGTGCTCTTTTTGCTTTTTCATCTGCGGGCGAATCATGACGAAATACAACACCACAAACATCAGCACCAGCGGCAGCATGCTGGTGAGCGAAGACATCATGTCGCCACCGGCGGCAGCTGCGGCGGGGGCGGTCTGGGCAAAAGCAGAAGAAATAAACACAGGCATCTCCACGTAGAGTCAATGAAAGTCAAAAAAGCAAACGGACCTCTGGGCCCGCCCGCCGCTTTGATAAGCGCACGATTGTATGCGCGGGCCCCGCGCGGCCGGCTGCCTGCTGCCGCTGTCTTTGTAGGGCTATTGGCTTATAGGCCGAGCATCAGTTGCAGGTTTTGCACCGCCGCGCCTGAAGCGCCCTTGCCCAGGTTGTCAAGGCGGGCGATTAGCACGGCATGGCGGTGTTCTTCGTTGCCGAAGACGCGCAGCTCCATTTGGTTGGTGTCGGCCAGCGCCGTGGCGTCCAGCTTGCCGGAGTCGCCGGCCGATTCAACCGTCACCCAGGGGCTGCCCGCATAGTGCGCGGCCAGGGCTTGCTGCAACTGTGCGGCCGTGGGTTTGCCGGGCAGCATGTCCAGGTGCAGCGGCAACTCGACCAGCATGCCCTGACGGAAATTGCCGACCGAGGGAATAAAGATGGGCCGGCGCGTCAGGCCTGTGTAGCGGGTGATCTCAGCCAGGTGCTTGTGCGCCAGCCCCA
>CAMBWM010000263.1 GCA_945871335.1 Polaromonas sp. YR568
CGCCTGAACATGCAGGTGATGAAGGAATCGGTCTACCTCACCGCCAAAACCAGCGCCATGGTGTGCTGGTTGTTTGTGGGCTCGAGTATCTTCTCGGCGGCTTTTGCGCTGCTGGGCGGGCAGGAGCTGATCAACCAGTGGGTGCTGTCACTGGACATGACGCCGGTGCAGTTCATGATCTTGGCGCAGGTGGTGATTTTCCTGCTGGGTTGGCCGCTCGAGTGGACCGAGATCATCGTGATTTTCATGCCGATCTTCATCCCGCTGCTGCCCCACTTTGGCATTGATCCGCTGTTCTTTGGCTTGCTGGTGGCGCTGAATTTGCAAACAGCTTTCCTCAGCCCGCCTGTAGCCATGGCAGCTTTTTACCTGAAGGGCGTGAGCCCGCCGCATGTGACGCTGAATCAGATATTTGCCGGCATGCTGCCTTTCATGGCCATTCAGGTCTTCGCCATCTTCCTGCTGTACCAGTTCCCGGCCATCGGCCTGTGGCTGCCTGAAATGCTGTACAAATAATTACAGGACAATTGATTTTCAGGGGCGCTACGGCGCCCCTTTTTTTGGGTCGGGCGTTGGGGCTGCGAATGTCGCTAAGATTGACGTTAACGTCAACGTGATCCAGGCCCGCCGGCTTGCCCTGACGACTTCCACGGAGTCACACATGTCTGATCTGTCCGCCGAATTCAAGGCTATGGCCAATTACCGCCCCACCCACAAGGTGCGCTTTATCACGGCAGCGTCACTGTTTGACGGGCATGACGCGGCCATCAACATCATGCGGCGTATCTTGCAGGGCATGGGCGCCGAAGTGATTCACCTGGGCCACAACCGCAGTGTGGACGAGGTGGTCACAGCCGCCCTGCAGGAGGACGCTCAGGGCATTGCCATCAGCTCTTACCAGGGCGGGCATGTGGAGTACTTCAAGTACATGATTGACTTGCTCAAAGCCCGGGGCGGCGCGCATATCCAAGTGTTTGGCGGTGGTGGCGGGGTGATCGTGCCGCCCGAAATCCGCGAGCTGCACGCATACGGCGTGACGCGCATCTACAGCCCCGAAGACGGGCAGAAGATGGGTCTGGCCGGCATGATCGGCGAGATGGTCATGCGCTGCGACAAAGACCTGACCGACTTTGCACCGCACACCATGAAAGCCATAGAAGGCCATGGCGAAATGAATTGGCGTGCGCTGGCGCAACTGATCACCGCCCTCGAAAACGACAAAGCCGACGCGGCGCTGGTCCAGCAAATCCGACAGCAGGCAACCACCTGCAAAGTGCCGGTGCTCGGCATCACGGGCACGGGCGGCGCGGGCAAGTCCTCACTGACCGACGAGCTGATCCGCCGCCTGCGACTGGACCAGGGCGACAGCCTGCGCATCGCGCTGATCAGCATCGATCCCTCACGCCGCAAAAGCGGCGGCGCGCTGCTGGGCGACCGCATCCGCATGAATGCGATCAGCCCCTGGTCAACACAGGCCCCCACGCTCTCCACTTCGTGTGATTCGCTGCCCCCCGAGGGGGCTGGCATCGCCTCGGGGCGGCCCAGCGGCGATGCCGGCTCACGCGTTTTCATGAGAAGTCTCGCCACACGCGACTTCGGCTCTGAAATTTCGAAAGCCCTGCCCGACGTGATCGCCGCCTGCAAGGTGGCCGGCTTTGACCTGGTCATCGTCGAAACCTCAGGCATCGGCCAGGGCGACGCCGCCATCGTGCCGCATGTGAACGTGCCGATGTACGTGATGACGCCCGAGTTTGGCGCAGCCAGCCAGCTCGAGAAAATCGACATGCTGGACTTTGCCGAGTTTGTGGCCATCAACAAGTTTGACCGCAAGGGTTCTCTGGACGCGCTGCGCGATGTGGCCAAACAAGTGCAGCGCAACCAGGAAGCCTGGACCACGCCCACCGAGCAGATGCCGGTGTTTGGCACCATGGCCGCTCGCTTCAACGACGACGGCGTGACCGCGCTGTACCAGGCGCTCAAGCCCCGCTTGGCAGAACTCGGCCTGCAGCTCAAAGCAGGCGCACTCCCGCAGGTGGCAGTGCGCCACAGCACCAACCAAACGCCGGTAGTGCCCGCGGGGCGCACGCGCTACCTGGCCGAGATTGCTGACACCGTGCGCGGCTACAAAAAACGGGCCGCCGCGCAAGGCCAACTCGCGCGCGAAGTGCAGCAACTCAAGGCCGCTGCTGCCATGCTGAAAATCGACAAGCCGGGCCGAGCCCCCGCTGCCGAAGCAGCGCTTGACCTCGCCGGCCACCGCAAGGCACGCATGGATGCCGAAGCACGCGACCTGCTGACTCAGTGGCCAGACATGCAAGCGGCCTACGCCGGCGAAGAATACGTGGTCAAAATCCGTGACAAGGAAATCCGCACGGCGCTGGTCACCAAGTCCTTATCAGGCACACCGATTCGTAAAGTCAGCTTGCCCAAATACCACGACGATGGCGAGGTGCTGCAGTGGCTGATGCTGGACAACGTGCCCGGCAGCTTTCCGTACACCGCAGGCACTTTTGCCTTCAAGCGCGAGGGCGAAGACCCGACCCGCATGTTTGCCGGCGAGGGCGACGCCTTTCGCACCAACACGCGCTTTAAGCTGCTGAGCTCGGGCATGGCCGCCAAGCGCTTGTCGACCGCTTTTGACTCGGTCACCCTGTACGGCAACGATCCCGACCTGCGACCCGATATCTACGGCAAAGTGGGCAACAGCGGTGTCTCCATTGCCACCATCGACGACATGAAGGTGCTCTACGGCGGCTTTGATTTGTGCAACCCCAGCACCTCGGTGAGCATGACCATCAATGGACCAGCGCCCAGCATTCTGGCCATGTTCATGAACACGGCAATCGACCAGAATATTGATAAATTCAAAGCAGAAAAGGGCCGCGAACCCACCGATACCGAGACGGCAAAAATTAAAGAATGGGTGATGGCCAACGTGCGCGGCACGGTTCAGGCTGACATCTTGAAAGAAGACCAGGGCCAGAACACCTGCATCTTCTCTACGGAGTTCAGCCTCAAGGTGATGGGTGACGTGGCGCAGTACTTTGTTGACCATGACGTTCGCAATTTCTACAGTGTGTCCATCAGCGGTTATCACATTGCTGAGGCCGGTGCCAATCCGATCAGCCAGCTGGCTTTCACGCTCTCCAATGGCTTCACTTTTGTAGAGGCGTATCTGGCGCGCGGCATGCACATTGACGACTTTGCGCCCAATTTGAGCTTCTTCTTTTCCAACGGCATGGACCCGGAATACACCGTGATGGGCCGCGTGGCACGCCGCATCTGGGCGGTAGCCATGAAAGAAAAATACGGCGCCAACGATCGCAGCCAAAAGCTCAAGTACCACATCCAGACCAGCGGCCGCAGCCTGCACGCCCAAGAGATTCAGTTCAACGACATCCGCACCACACTGCAAGCGCTGATCGCGATTTACGACAACTGCAACAGCCTGCACACCAACGCCTTTGACGAGGCCATCACCACGCCCACCGAAGACTCGGTACGCCGTGCCATGGCGATCCAGCTCATCATCAACCGCGAATGGGGCCTGGCCAA
>CAMBWM010000264.1 GCA_945871335.1 Polaromonas sp. YR568
CAGGTCGGCATGGTCGGCATCAACGTGCCGATCCCGGTGCCCATGGCCTGGCACGGCTTTGGCGGCTGGAAGAAAAGCCTGTTTGGCGACATGCACGCCTACGGCGAAGAAGGCGTGCGTTTTTACACCAAGCAAAAATCCATCATGCAGCGCTGGCCCGAGAGCATCGGCAAGGGCGCTGAGTTTGTGATGCCAACGGCCAAGTAAAGGCCGCCCTCAGCGACAGCCGGTCTGCCCCCGGCCAAACTCCCAGGCTTGCAGCCAGTCCACCAGAGACTTGAGCCCCTGCTCTAGCGGGGTGTCTGGCCAGCTGCCGATCATGTTGAGCAAGCGGTCTTCACTGGCGCAAGTCAGCGTCACATCGGCCACTTGCATGGGTGCAAATTCAATCACCGGCACCGTGTCGGTGAGGCGCGCCAGGATCTCCACAAAGGCCTTGACCTGCACCGGTCGCCGGTGACCGACATTGACAACTTCGGCGGCGGCATCGCCCTGCGGGCGGTGTAGCAAGCGGTCAATCGCGGCCACGGTGTCGCCCACATAGGTGAAGTCGCGATGCAACTCGCCTTTGGCAAACAGGCGCAGGGTTTCGCCTTTCAAAAGCTTGCGGGCAAACATCAGGGGCGCCATGTCGGGCCGACCCCAAGGCCCGTACACCGTGAAAAAACGCATGCCCAAAGAGGCCATGCCGTACTGCGCGTGGTAAGCGCAGGCCATGGCCTCGTTGGCCAGTTTGGTGGCCGCATAAAAAGATTGCGGCCTGTCAGTGCGATCGTCTTCCTGAAATGGCGCATCGTCACGAAGGCCGTACACACTGGACGAACTGGCGTAAAGAAAGCGCTGTATTTTGGCGAGCCGGCAGGCATCCAATACCCGGGCAAAGCCGACCAGGTTGGGGCCGACAAAGTCCATGGGCGCCAACACAGACTGGCGCACGCCGGCCTGCGCGGCCAAATGCACCACCGCTTCAACGCGGCTGTCGCTAATCAAAGTCAGCACCGCGCCGGGCTGTGTAATGTCCAAGCAGTGGTAGCGAATCTGCGGGTGCGCAGCCAGCCGCACCAGGCGGTCGCGCCGCAATCGGGCAGGTACGTCCTGTAAGTCAGGGTCAAGGGGCGTGTCGCCTTGCACGTTGGACCAGTCGCAGGCCAGTACCGTGTGGCCCTGTGCGGCCAGGTGAAGCGCCAGGGTCGAGCCGATAAAGCCTGCGGCGCCAGTGATCAAAACAGTTGTCATGGACTTAAGCGAAGGCTTTCTCAGGAAGTGGACGCATAAAATGTCATTCTCACTCGATTATGTCTATCTTGAACCACTTGCCCCAGGCCCCTGCCCCCTTGCCAAGCCTTTGGCGTGCAAGCTTAGCGCTCAGTGCGCTGGCGGTGGCAGGCGGTGTGGTCCTGCACCTGAGCCCGGGCAATGCTGCGCTGATGCTGGCGGTGCACGCCCAGGCTTCAGCACTGCCCTGGGCGTGGGAGGCGCTGACCCACATGGGTGAAGCCGGCTTTGTGCTGGCCTTGCTGATGTTTTTCATGCACAAGCAGCCTGTCGGCTTGTCGCTCTTGCTCAAAGCCTGGCTGCTGGGGACCTTGGTATCGCAGTTTTTCAAACGCGCTTTGGACATCCCCAGGCCCGCAGCGGTTTTAGAGCCAGCTTTACTTTTTTTGATTGGCCACCCTCCCTTGTCCGGGCACTCCATGCCATCGGGCCACTCGATGGCCGCCGGTAGCGCGGCCGCTATCGTGCTGCTGGTCATGCCAACGCACAGACGCTGGCTGCTGTCGGTCGTGTTGGGCCTGAGCTTGCTGGTGGCTTTTTCACGAGTGGCCGTGGGCGCGCATTGGCCAGCCGATATGCTGGTCGGCTGGGGGATGGGCTGGTGGGTGGTGGCAGCAGCGGCACAGTGGGAGCGACGCCAACCCTGGCATCAGGGCCTCACGCAAAGTCGCTGGCGCCTGGCCCTGCCACTGCTGTCATCTCTGCTGCTAATTTCTTTTGCACTTCAACCCAACAACACCACGCCGGCCATCGTTATCAGCTCAGTGGGTGCAGCCTTGGGTCTTGCCTGCTTGTGGCTTTCATGGCTGGCATGGCAAAAGCGCTCGCGCCCATGATGGCGGCGCCACCAAGCTCCCGCCGCGGCTGGCAGCTTCTGAAATGGTTGCTGGGTGCCGCTGTTGGCGCTCTGCTGGCTTACTTTTTGTTGCACCAGGTGGACATGGCTCTGATCCTGGAACCCTTGCGTCTGGTGCCTCCCGCGGTATGGGTTTTGGCTGGGGCCGGATGGATTTTGAGCTTTGTTTTCAGGGCCGCCCGACTGCAGCAGGAGTGGCGCCCTTTGCGACAAGTCGCTTTGACGCAGGCCCTGCGCATCGTGTTGCTGCACAACGCTTCGGTGCTGTTGCTGCCTTTTCGCGCTGGCGAGGCGGCCTACCCGGTGCTCACGCGGGCCGTGTTCGGCTCGAGTTGGGCGCAAGCCGTTCGAAGTTTGCTGTGGTTACGTTTTCAAGATGCGGTGGTGCTGGCCGTGCTGGGTGTGGCACTGTGGCCCGACTTGAGTAGCGCCCTCAGAGCCGGTGCGCTGTCTTTGGGCCTGGCGCTGCTCTTGTCGCTTTATTTTTTGCGCCAGCGTCTGCGCACAGCCCAGGGGTGGTTGGCACACTTGGCCCCGGTGCTTGAGCGCACCTCCTGGCAAAGTGGCTGGGGCTGGAGCGCGGCCAATTGGCTGACCAAACTGCTGGTGGTGGGTCTGCTGCTTTCGGCCATGCTGTCGGCCTCCTTGCTGACCGGCTTGCAAGCCGCGCTGGGCGGTGAATTGATGGCGCTGCTGCCCCTGCAAGGCCCCGCCGGTCTGGGCACCTACGAGGCCGGCGTTTGGCTCGCCTTGATGCACGCCCCGCTGCCCATGGGCCAGGTGGCGCTGGCGGCGCTGGCGGCACATATTTTTTGCTTAATGCTTTCTCTAGGCCTGGGCGCTCTGGCCTGGGGCTATGCTCGGCAGACCGATCCGCCCGTCGCTTCTGGTGATGGGCTTTCCTGAACTGTTTTTCAATTCGCTGCGCAATTACTCTTTAACCAAACGCCCATGCAAGACCCACAAACGCCCCACGCTGTCAGCCCCTCACGCTTGACCGCTGCACCCATGCCGGCGCACCGCTTGTCGGTGGTGGTGCCCATGTACAACGAAGAGTCGCTCGCAGTGGACCTGATCGAGGCCGTGCAGAAGGCTTTGCAAAATTACCCGCAGCCCTGGGAATTGCTGGTGGTGGACGACGGCAGCTCAGACCGCACCTGGGAGTTTTTGCAGGCAGGTGCCGCGGCTGTGGGGCCGCACATTCGCCCGATCCGGCTGCTGCGCAACTTCAAGCAGACTGCGGCGATGCAGGCCGGCATTGATGCGGCGCGTGGCGACGTCATCGTCACCATGGACGGTGATTTGCAAAACGACCCGCGCGATATTGAGCGCCTGGTCTACCGGCTGCTGACGGAGCCGCTGGACCTGGTGGCCGGTTGGCGGCAACACCGGCAAGACGGGTTTTGGCTGCGCAAAGT
>CAMBWM010000265.1 GCA_945871335.1 Polaromonas sp. YR568
ACGACTTCCAGCTCGGACTCGAGTGACTTGCCGTCTTCCACGGTGATGACGCCTTCTTTGCCGACTTTGTCCATGGCATCCGCAATGATTTTGCCGATGGTTTCGTCAGAGTTGGCAGAGATCGAGCCGACCTGTGCGATTTCTTTCGAAGTGGTGGTGGCTTTGGAGGCTTTTTTCAGCTCTTCGACCAATGCTGAAACAGCCTTGTCGATGCCGCGCTTAAGGTCCATGGGGTTCATGCCGGCAGCAACGTACTTCATGCCTTCGTGCACGATGGCTTGCGCCAGAACGGTCGCTGTGGTGGTGCCGTCGCCAGCGATGTCAGAGGTCTTGGAAGCGACTTCCTTGACCATCTGCGCGCCCATGTTCTGCAGCTTGTCTTTGAGTTCGATTTCTTTAGCGACGGACACGCCGTCTTTGGTCACGGTGGGGGCGCCGAAAGAGCGCTCCAGCACGACATTGCGGCCTTTAGGGCCCAGGGTGACTTTGACTGCGTTGGCCAGGATGTTGACACCCTCGACCATGCGTGCGCGGGCTTCGCCGCCGAAAACTACATCTTTTGCTGCCATGTGTGGCTCCTAAATAGAGTTAAAAATTCAAATACGGGGATTGATCAGTTTGGGGACAGAGCGAACAGGCCTAACTTGTGAAAATGGGGCGCGTTGTTCGGTCAGTCCCACAAAGTTTTCGGGTTTATTTGCTGAGAAAATTATTTCTCAACGACAGCAAATAAATCTTCTTCTTTCATGACCAGCAGCTCGTCGCCATCGACCTTGACGGTCTGGCCGCTGTACTTGCCAAACAGGACGCGGTCGCCCACTTTGACGCCGACCGGGCTGAGTTCACCCTTGTCGTTTTTCTTGCCGGGGCCGACGGCCAGGACTTCACCTTGATCTGGCTTTTCAGCAGCGCTGTCAGGGATGACGATGCCGGAGGCGGTTTTGGTTTCGTTTTCGACGCGTTTGACAATCACGCGGTCGTGCAGGGGACGAAGTTTCATGG
This sequence comes from Polaromonas sp. YR568, assembly GCA_945871335.1. Next base: position 1,003 of record CAMBWM010000265.1, read on the forward strand.
GAGCTCCTTATTTTGAAACACAGTTATGGACATTAAAAAGCACCGGCTGACTCACACGAGTAGTTGGTGCTCGCTAACATTTTTGAGGGTTGAGCTCATCGCCAGACTGAGCCAGGTCAATCCGGGCTTGCTAGCACTCAACTCCATCGAGTGCTAATCATAAGGGCGTTTTGCCGGCTTTCAAGGCCCGGGCCGGGTTCAAAGAAAGTAAAAAGGGTTTTTGGTCTTTAAAGCCGCAGCTTGCTTGACAGCCCAGTCCTTGGCCGCGAGGATGAAGGCTAATTCACTTGCAAGATTAAAAAGCATGTCCGCATACGATTTTGAAGCTTTGCAGATCAATGGTCAGTCTGTGCGCTTGGAGCAGTTCAGGGGTCGGCCGATGTTGATCGTCAATACCGCCAGCGCCTGTGGCTTCACACCTCAGTTCGCCGGTCTGGAGGCCTTGCACAAGCAGTACGAGGGCCAGGGCCTGGTGGTTTTGGGTTTCCCGTGTAACCAGTTTGGCGCGCAGGACAAGGGCAGTAACTCCGAGATTGCCGAGTTCTGCCAAAAGAACTATAGCGTGAGCTTTGCCATGATGGCCAAGGTGGAAGTCAATGGCGCCGGCGCACACCCGCTTTACCAATGGTTGTGCAAAGAAGCGCCAGGCCTGCTCGGCACCCAGAGCATCAAGTGGAATTTCACCAAGTTTTTGGTGGCCAAAGACGGCGCAGTGGTCAAGCGCTATGCGTCCACCGACACACCCCAGAGTCTGGCAAAAGACATACAGGCGGCACTGTCATAACATACTTGCTTCACACATTGACCAAAGAGCACTGAGTGGCAGATCTTCATATCGTTCGTGAGCACGCCTTGGGCATGGCTTCAGCGCGTCAACTCGCCTTGAACTGGGCCGAGGAGATGGAGACTGAATTTCGTATGCGCTGCACTTACCAGGAAGGACCGCTGCAAGACGTGGTCACATTTGAAGGCACAGGCGCTAAAGGCACGCTTCAAGTCAACGGTACAAGCTTTGAGCTCGACGTCAAACTGGGTTTCATGCTGGGTAACTTCAAAGACAAAATTGAAGCGGTGATACGTAAAAAACTGGATGCATGCAGCTAAGCCTGCATTCCAGGTCAAAAAACGAACGCGACACTCCCCCCCTTTGTAGGCCCGCCGCGGACTTTTTCCCTATGGCTCTAACGATCTGGGCGGCCTGCTGGCTGCCAACGTGCTGCACCGGTGGGGCCACGAGGTCTGGTAATCGCCAGAGCCTCAGCCTTTGATGCCCGCAGCCTGACGCAACATCGCGGCCTTGTCGGTGCGCTCCCAGCTGAACTCAGGTTCATCACGGCCAAAGTGGCCGTAGGCAGCGGTCTTTTCGTAGATCGGGCGCAGCAGGTCCAGCATCTGGATGATGCCTTTGGGTCGCAGGTCAAAGTGTTCGTTGACCAGCGCGGCGATCTGCTCGTCAGGAATCACGCCCGTGCCTTCGGTGTAGATGGTCACGTTCATCGGCTTGGCCACGCCAATCGCGTAAGCCACCTGGATCTGGCACTGCTTGGCCAGGCCAGCGGCAACGATGTTCTTGGCCACATAACGCGCAGCGTAGGCGGCAGAGCGGTCCACTTTGGTGGGGTCCTTACCTGAAAACGCGCCGCCACCGTGTGGGCAGGCGCCGCCGTAGGTGTCCACAATGATCTTGCGGCCGGTCAGGCCGCAGTCACCCTGCGGGCCGCCGGTGACAAAGCGGCCGGTCGGGTTGACAAGGTACTTGGTGTCTTTGAGCCACTCTTTAGGCAGCACGGGCTTGATGATCTCTTCGATCACGGCCTCGATGAAGGCCGGCTTCATCTTGGTGCCGTCACTCATTTCGGGGCTGTGCTGGCTGGACAGCACGACGGTGTCGATGCTGTGCGGCTTGCCGTCGATATAGCGCATGGTCACCTGGCTCTTGGCGTCCGGGCGCAGAAAAGGCAGCCGGCCGTCCTTGCGCAGCTGCGCTTGGCGCTCGACCAAGCGGTGTGCGTAGTAGATCGGCGCAGGCATGAGCTCAGTGGTCTCGCTGCAAGCGTAGCCGAACATCAGGCCCTGGTCACCGGCGCCGGTGTTCAGGTGGTCGTCAGACGCATGGTCTACGCCTTGGGCGATGTCGTTGCTTTGCTTGTCATAAGCCACCAGCACCGCGCAGCCCTTGTAGTCAATGCCGTACTCGGTGTTGTCATAGCCAATGCGCTTGATGGTGTCGCGGGCTACCTGGATGTAATCGACATGCGCATTGGTGGTGATCTCGCCAGCCAATACCACCAGGCCGGTATTGCACAGCGTTTCTGCGGCAACGCGAGACTTGGGGTCTTGCTTGAAAATTGCGTCGAGGATCGCGTCAGAAATCTGGTCGGAGACCTTGTCGGGGTGGCCTTCGGATACGGACTCGGATGTGAAAAGGAAATCGTTCGCCATGTCAATGCACTCCATCAGGTTAGTCGGCGCGTTGCCGGCTTGGGGATGCCTCGGCGAACGCTTTAGCAGATATATTTAACGTCGCCCTG
>CAMBWM010000266.1 GCA_945871335.1 Polaromonas sp. YR568
AGCACTGCCAGCCAAGCTGTTGTAGCCGACAAAGTTGAACTGATCCAAATGCTGTTTGACGGCCTCATTGAGAGCCTGATGACGGCCAAGGGCCATATCGAGCACGGCGCCATTGTCGAAAAAGGCAAAAGCCTGGCCCGTGCCAACCGTATTTTGTTTGGCCTGCAAGGCGCTCTAGATTTTGAAAAGGGCGGCGACCTGGCCAACAACCTCAATGAGCTTTACAGCTACATGACCCGCCGCCTGTTGCACATCAACCTGCACAACGACCTGCAAGCGCTGGCTGAAGTGCATGGCCTGATGAACGAAATTCGCCAAGCCTGGCGCGATGTGCCTGCTTTACTGCCCCAACGCGCCAGCCTGACTGCCCATTAAAACGGGGTTTTTCCCCATAAGCGCAATGATTCAATCGATTGCGGCGTTACAGTAGAGCTTGGTACGGGTCAAGTTGTCGTTTTGCGGCAAACGCGCGTGCCGCTGTCAACTTGAATGGAGAAAGTCAATGATCAGTGCTATTGGTCTTGTGGTCTTGTTTGTCTGTGTGTTCGGTGGCTTCATCATGGCCGGCGGCAGCATGGCGCCCATCATCAAGGCAGCACCCATTGAAACATTCATCATTGGCGGCGCCGCTATTGCCGCTATGTTGATCGGCAACAGCATGGACACTGTCAAAGGCGCTCTGGGCGGCCTTGGCAAGGTGTTCAAAGGCCCTAAATACAAAAAAGACGATTACCTGAACACCATTTTCGTGGTCTCCAAGATCATGAAAACGCTTAAAAGCGAAGGGGCGGTGGCGCTTGAAGCGCACATTGAAAACCCTGAGGCCAGCGCGATTTTTGGCGAATACCCGGCGCTTCTCAAAGACCATGACCTGCTTCACCTGATCACCGACACGGTTCGATTGCTGGTCGTCTCGTCCAGCAACCTCAGCGCTTACGCTGTCGAGGAAGTGATGGAACAGTCCATCAAGACACACCACCACGGCGCCCTCAAGCCTGCTGAGGCTCTGGCCTCCATGGCCGGCGCCCTGCCCGCGCTGGGCATTGTGGCTTGCGTGCTGGGCGTGGTCAAAACCATGGGCGCGATTGACCAGCCACCTGCCATCCTGGGCGGGCTGATCGGCGGCGCATTGGTGGGTACCTTTTTGGGCGTGTTTTTCGCTTATGGCTTGGTGGAGCCCATGGCCGGCCGACTGAAACAGATCATTGACGATGAAGGCGAAATATACAAAGTTGTCAAACAAATCATCATCGGCACCATGCACGGTCATCCCATGCCGCTGATCATTGAGGCAGCGCGGGTCGGCATCAGCCACCACAACCAGCCCAGCTTCGCTGAAGTTTTTGACGGGTTGCGCGGTAAATAAGTATGGCTGAGGAAGCTATCGACAAAACAGGTGAAACGCCGGCCCCAGCCCCAGCTGAACCGACGGACGCCATTTTGGCGGCGGCCATTGAATTGCTGAACGGCAAAGACGCCAGCGATCCGGCCGCGATGCAAGCCGCCATCAAAGAGGCGACCGTGGCCGCAGAGGCCGCTGAGGCCGCAGCAGCCGCTGAAAAACCCGCTGAAGAGGAAGCGCCCCCGGCAGCGCTGGCACCCGTCATCGTGGTTAAAAAAGTCATGGACGACGGCCATGGCGGCGCCCATGGCGGCGCATGGAAGATCGCTTTGGCCGACATGATGACGGCCATGATGGCCTTCTTTTTGCTCATGTGGCTGCTGGGTGCGGCCAACGCCGACCAGCGCAAGAGTATTGCCGACTACTTTAAGCCGACCTCACACAGCAATATCACCATGAGCAGCCTGGCAGGCTCCAACGGTATTTTGGGCGGACGCTCCATCATTGACCCGGATGGTTTTCCGTTTTCTGCCAAACAGACCGCAGCCATGGAGCGCGTGACCCCCCGCTCTGAAGGCGGTCCGACCGAAAACGAGCCCTCGCCCAACAGCACCGATCGGGCCAACCCGGACGTGGTGAGCGAAGCCGAGAAAAAGCAAATTGTCGAAGAGGCCGACAAGGCCGCCTTTGACAAGCTAGAAAAAGAAATGAAAGAGCGACTCGAGCAAAACCCCAAGCTGGAAAACTTGAAAGAACAAGTGAAGTTTGTGCGCGAGAAAGACGGTTTGCGGATCGAGATCATCGACAAAGCGGACTTTGCGATGTTTGCCTTGGGCACCACCCGATTGCTGCCGCGTGCTCAGACACTTTTGGACGAAGTGGCCAAGTCACTGGGCTCCATGCCCAACAAGGTGGCCGTGCGTGGGCACACCGACAGCGTGGCCTTTGCCAACTCTGAAAACCGCAACAACTGGTCTCTTTCTGCAGAACGCGCAGAAGCTACCCGCCAGTTGGTCGAAAAAAGCGGCGTCAAAAGCAACCGTTTTGCCCGCATTGAAGGTGTGGCCGACACGGCCCCCTACAACCCGAACGATCCACTCGATGCGCGTAACCGCCGCATCAGCATCACGGTCTTGTTTCGGGACAATTGAAAGCAGCGACCAATAAAAAAGCCGCTTTGTAGGTAGATGCAAAGCGGCTTGACGATATCCGGTGGTGGGACGTGCGGGGGTCGAACCCACGACAAACGGATTAAAAGTCTTCAGTTCAGGCTTTCCGATGGATTCTCGTTTCTTCCAAAAGCTTCCTAACTTGCTGATTTTCATACGTTTTTTTCATTCTGGGAATTTTGGACATTCCAAGTAGTTCTCGCGTTTTGTATAATTTTCTCTGCACGATTACACAGGAATTACACAGGATCGCCGCCCTTCTTACGGACTTCTCGTCCGCCCCCCAGACCCCCATCGTTTTGTACACCTTAAAAGTTGAGGCCTTGCTGCAATTAATTAGAAGCGAAGCTTTTCTCTTTTGTGCTGTTGTAAAAAATCAGTAGGCAACTTGCATAAATGCCTCAAAAGAATCGGCGACCCTTTCTGTCCTACTTAAATACTTCATTGCCATAGGCTTTGGACAAGGCAGGCCTACACCCTTTTACCACTTGTCTGATCGAACATATGTACCGCTATGGCACGGGGCTTGAGCCTGATTTTTTGACCTGGTGCAAACTCGTGGCGCTCTCGGAAGATGGCAACAATCTCCTGCCCGCCCAAGCGTGCAAACAACTGGGTCTCGCTACCAGTGGGTTCGATCACCACAACCTCAGCCTCAAAGCCCTCTTCACTGTCCGATACCAAGTCAAGATGCTCAGGTCTTATTCCATAGACCATGGCACGCCCGTCGTTTGCTGAATGCGTATCAGCTAGTGGCAAGGCAGCTCCGGTGGTCGTCACGAATGTACCGTCCCGCTGCGTGCCATCTATAAAATTCATCGAAGGCGAGCCCAGGAATCCAGCGACAAAACGGTTGGCTGGCCGGTCATATAGTTCTAGCGGACTGCCCGTCTGCTCGATGTGGCCGTCATGCATGACCACTATCTGGTCGGCCATGGTCATAGCTTCAATCTGGTCGTGCGTGACATAGATGGATGTCGTCTTGAGGCGCTG
>CAMBWM010000267.1 GCA_945871335.1 Polaromonas sp. YR568
GAAGACTTGCGCCAGGCCCAGCGCGCGCTCAGCCAGATCACTGGCGAGTTCACACCGGACGACTTGTTGGGCGAGATATTTTCGAAATTCTGTATCGGTAAATAAGACGGCGCATGGTGCGTGAGCTGCTGCAGCCTCAAAGGACAGGCAAAAAAACTCAGGCCACCAGCGCAAGCGAACGCGCTAGCAGCGCGCCTCTTGCAGACAAAATAAAGGCCTCCCCAATGGCGGCCCATTCCCCGGTGATGGCCGTGATATTCACCTGGTGGGTCACCCAGACCTCGAATTGACCCGGCGGTATATCAAGCAGCCGTTGACGCAATACCAGGGTTTGTGCGTCTTGGCCGCTGCTGTCTTCGAAGGTGGAGTTCAACGCCGCCAACACGGCGTGCTGGCCGAATGCCAAGTCCGCAGTGTCGCGGCAACGACACCAAGCGCTCGATTGCACGGTGCGCGCTTGCAGTTGTTGCGCCCGGAACCACTGGCCAATCCGGCGTGACTGAGCTCGCCCCGCGTCATTAAGAAGGCGCTGCGTGCTGCAATCTCCTAAGCGGAAATTGGGCGGGTCACCAATGCCGGGCACAGTGGCTGCGTGACGAATCATCACCGCACACCCGCCAGTGCGGAGCAAACCGGCAAACTGCGCAGCGTCTTGTGCGTGCACGCCGGCGCCGCTCCCGGTTACCAGCAGGGCGAGTGCATCACGTCGGTTCATATGGAGCGCCCTTTCAATAGTATTTCTTCGGCCAAAGCCAAGGCTTCAGGTGTGCCGGACAGTACCAAGGTGTCACCGTTTTCAAGCGGCGTATCTTCTTGCGGCGGAATCTGCGCACCGTTGCTACGCCGCAAGCTCATCACTAGCACCGCCACATTGCCCAGCGCCATATCGCGCAGTAAAACAGCACCCGGCTTGAGCGCTGGAGGCAGCGTGATGCTGGACAGGCGCTCTTGATCGATTTCGTGGACGGTGTCATCGTCAGCGCCGTGGAAATAACCACGCAGCAGTTTGTAGCGCTCATCACGCTGCGCCTGCACCACATGAATCACCCTGCGCATGGGCACACCCACCAGCGCCAAGGCGTGACTGGCCAGCATCAAACTGCCCTCGATTGCCTCAGGCACCACTTCGGTGGCGCCAGCGGCTTGCAGTTTTTGAAGGTCCCGGTCGTCAACCGTGCGCACAATCACCGGCACCCCGGGTGCGTGGGCGCGAATGTTGGCCAGCACCTTCAGTGCGCTGGCTGTGTCCAGGTAGGTCACCACCACAGCGCTGGCCCGCGCCAGTCCGGCGGCCATCAGCGAATGCGGCCTGACTGCATCACCAAACACCACCGACTCGCCGGCGGTGGCGGCCTGGCGCACGCGGTCAGGGTCTAAGTCGAGCGCGAGGTAAGGAATATTTTCGGCGTTGAGCATGCGGCCCAGGTTCTGGCCGCAGCGGCCATAGCCACAAATAATCACGTGTTCGCTGGCGTTGATGGCCTGGCGCGCAATGCGGGTCATTTGCAAAGAGGCCTGCAGCCATTCGCTGCTGACCAGCCGCATCACGATACGGTTGCTGCCCATGATGATGAAGGGCGTGGCCAGCATCGACAGCACCATGGCTGCCAGCACCGGATTGAGCAAGGAAGCCGGAACAAGTTTGTTGTTTTGGGCCAGTGTCAGCAACACAAAGCCAAATTCGCCGGCCTGCGCCAGATAAAGACCGGTGCGCAGCGCTACACCATCGGTCGCGCCCAACGCCCGGGCCAGCAAGGTCACCAGCAGCAGCTTGAACAGCACAGGCAGCACCAAGAGTGTGAGCACCAGCGGCCAGTGGCTGATGACTTCGCGCCAGTCCAACACCATGCCGATACTGATAAAAAACAAACCGAGCAAGACATCGTGAAAAGGACGGATGTCGGTTTCAACTTGGTGTTTGTATTCGGTCTCAGAAATCAACATGCCTGCAATGAAAGCACCCAGGGCCAAGCTCAGGCCGGCCAGCTCGGTGAGCCAGGCCAGGCTGAGCGTGACCAACAGCAAGTTGAGAACGAAAAGCTCTTCACTTTTGCGCCTGGCCACCAGCGTCAGCCACCAGCGCATCAGCTTTTGTCCGCCGGTTAAAAGCAGCCCAACCAGCACGCTGGCTTTGAGCAGCGCCAAACCGAGCGCTGTGAAGAGTTGCTCCGGCGGCGAACCCAAAGCAGGAATCAACACCAGCAGCGGCACCACGGCCAGGTCTTGAAAAAGCAAAATGCCCATGACGCGTTTGCCGTGTTCAGACTCTAGCTCCAGACGGTCGGACAGCAGCTTGACGACCAGCGCGGTGCTGCTCATGGCCACGGCGCCCGACAAGACCACGGCCGTTTGCCAGCTCGTGCCCCACCAGGAGGGCAGCACCTTGGCCAGCAACAAAGAGCCGGCGATCACCAGCAGCATGGTCAGCACCACCTGAAAAAAACCCAGGCCAAACACATGCCGGCGCATAGAGCGCAGCTTGGGCAAGTTGAACTCCAGCCCGATCACAAACATCAGCAACACCACGCCAAACTCGCCCAGGTAACGCACACCATCGGCACCAGGCGCCAGCTCTAAGGCATTGGGCCCAACCACCACGCCCACCAGCAGGTAGCCCAACATGGGCGGCAGCTTCAATGAGCGGCACGCCACCACGCCAAGCACAGCGGCCAGCAGGTAAAAAAGTGTGAGTTCAAGGCCGGACATCCGGTCATGTTATCTGATGGTTTTGACTACTTTTCACTGGCGGCAAAGCCCTGCCGCAGAAGCGGTTTTACAGCGGTAGCCTGCTTGCTTGTGAGGATGCTGAATTGCGGCTCGATAGAATCAAGCGCATGACATTTGAACGCCCCGCATTTGATCCGGCGCAAGCAGTGGCCCTGGCCCGCAAGACCTTTGAGATAGAAGCTGCAGCGGTATTGGGTCTGGGCGCGCGCATCGGGCCCGAATTTGCCGATGCAGTGCAGACCATCTTGCGTTGCAGCGGCCGCGTGGTTGTGATGGGCATGGGCAAGAGCGGCCACATCGGGCGCAAGATTGCTGCCACCCTGGCGTCAACGGGCACGCCGGCCATGTTTGTGCACCCGGGCGAAGCCAGTCATGGCGACCTGGGCATGATCACACCGGCCGACGTGGTGCTGGCGATTTCTAACAGCGGTGAAGGTGCAGAATTCAGTGCGATTTTGCCGACCCTGCGTCGCTTACAGGTGATGCTGGTGGCGCTGACGGGCAGTGCGCAGTCTTCGCTGGCGCAGCATGCCGACGTGGTGCTTGATACCAGCGTAGCCCAGGAAGCCTGCCCGTTGAACTTGGCGCCCACGGCCAGCACCACAGCGCAGTTGGCCATGGGCGATGCGCTTGCGGTGGCGCTGCTGCAGGCGCGCGGCTTCAAGCCCGAAGACTTTGCCCGCTCGCATCCGGGCGGTGCGTTGGGGCGCAAACTGCTCACACTGGTGGCCGACGTGATGCGCCATGGCGACGCAGTTCCTGCCGTCCGGCC
>CAMBWM010000268.1 GCA_945871335.1 Polaromonas sp. YR568
GCCATATTTTTCCTTCAGTGGTAATCCACTATCTCGACGTCGATCGGGCCTGTGTCGGTCCACACAAAGCAGATTCGCCATTGAACGTTGATCCGAACGCTGTGCTGTCCTTTTCGGTCGCCCTTCAGCGCTTCCAAGTGGTTGCCAGGGGGCGCCTTCATGAAATCCAGCGTTTGAGCCGCATCCAATTGGGAGAGCTTTCTCTCTGCCACGGGCAAGAACGCTTTGAATCTGCGAGGATTTTTGCCCTCGTACAGCGCCAGAGTGTCCTTGCACTTGAACGACTGAATCATGACGGAAGTTTATTACGCGCGGCGTAATATTGCAAGGGCGCGTTAGATGCGTTTGTGCTGGCCTAAACTTGGTCACATCTATGACCCTTGCCGCCCCCGCTTTCCACCCCACTGCTTCCCCGGACAGCGCCCCCGCCAGGCTGGTGCTGGGAGTTGAGTCTTCTTGCGACGAAACCGGCGTGGCGTTGGTGGATGCCTCCGGCACAGGCGTGCCGGTGCTGCTGGCGCACGCCTTGTACAGCCAGATCGAGATGCACCAGGCCTATGGCGGTGTGGTGCCTGAACTGGCCAGCCGTGACCACATTCGCCGGGTGTTACCGCTGATTGCTGAGGTGATGGGCCAGGCCGGCCGCGCTTTGCCGGAGGTGGACGTGGTGGCTTACACGCGTGGCCCGGGGTTGGCCGGTGCGCTGCTGGTGGGGGCCGGCGTCGCCTGCGCTCTCGCAGCTAGCTTAGGCAAGCCGGTGATGGGCGTGCACCACCTTGAGGGTCATCTGCTCTCGCCCTTCCTGAGCGCCGACCCGCCTGAGTTTCCTTTTGTGGCCCTGCTGGTGTCGGGTGGTCACACGCAGCTGATGCGGGTGGACCGCGTGGGCAGCTACGAACTACTGGGCGAAAGCATTGACGATGCCGCTGGCGAAGCCTTTGACAAGTCGGCCAAGCTCATGGGCTTGCCTTACCCGGGCGGGCCGCACTTGGCCAAACTGGCAGAGCAGGGCGATGCCACGGCCTTTAAACTGCCGCGGCCTTTGCTGCACAGCGGCGACCTTGATTTTTCGTTTGCCGGTTTGAAAACCGCCGTGTTGACACAGGCAAAAAAGCTGGGTGAAGCGCTCGAGACTCGCAAGGCCGATTTGGCCGCCTCAACGCAAGCGGCCATCGTCGAGGTGCTGGTGAAAAAATCTATGAGCGCCATGGCGCAGACCGGCCTCAAGCGCTTGGTGGTGGCCGGCGGCGTGGGTGCTAACGCCGCCTTGCGCAGCCAGCTCAATGCTGTTTGCAAGCAGCGCGGTATTCGTGTGCATTACCCCGAGCTGCATTTGTGCACCGACAACGGCGCCATGATCGCGCTGGCTGCCGGCATGCGCTTGCAGGCCGGACTGCAAGACTTGCAGACGGCCTACACTTTTGACGTCAAGCCGCGCTGGCCCTTGGCCGACATCAGCCGCGACGCTGCGGCGCTTTCCAACCCAGATCCCTCGCTTGCCTGATGCACACTGCTTTGAAACCTATCCTGAAACTACTGGCCCTTGGCCTGTTGGTCTTTGCGGCCGGTTTGCCCGTCGTGGCCGTGTCTCAAAGCGCCGCGCCGACTGTGCGCATTGCCTTGATTGAGAGTTTGTCCGGCCCGTTTGGCAACACGGGCGAAGCAGTTTTTCGCAATCTGGTGTGGGCCACTGAGCGCGTTAATGCGCGTGGCGGCGTCAAGCTGCCGACTGGCGCGCAAGCGCTGCGCATCGAGCGGTACGACAGCAAGGGCCAGAACGAAGAGGCGCTGGCTGCGTTGCGCTCGGCGATTGACGACGGCATCCGGGTCATTGCCCAGGGTAATTCGTCGGCCACGGCGGCGGTGTTGATTGATGCCATCAACAAGCACAACGAGCGTGAGCCGGCCAAGCGCGTGTTGTTTCTCAATTACTCAGCGGTAGAGCCGGCGCTAACCAACGAAAAGTGCAGCTTCTGGCACTTTCGCTTTGACGCCCATGCCGACATGCGTATGGCGGCGCTGATGGATGTGCTCAAGGACGACAAGGCGCTCAAAAGCATTTACCTGATCGGGCAGGACTACAGCTTTGGCCAGTCGGTACTGCGCGAAGCCAGAAAGCAGCTGGCCCAGCAACGCCCCGACGTGCAGATCGTCGGCGACGAGCTGCACCCCATGGCGCGCGTGAAGGACTTTTTGCCCTACGCCGTCAAGATCAAGCAAAGCGGCGCGCAAGCGGTGCTCACAGGCAACTTCGGCAATGACCTCACGCTGCTGGTGAAAGCCGCCAAGGATGCCGGCTTTGAAGGCAAGTTCTACACCTTTTACGGCAACGCGCTGGGTGTGCCCGGCGTGCTGGCCGAGGCCGGAGTGGGCAAGGTGATAGCGGTGGCGGATTGGTTCCCGAACACGCCGGGCGCTGATTCGGAGCGCTTTTACCAGGCCTTTCGCCAGCGCTTTCCCAAGCCGCAAGACGACTATGTGCACATGCGCATGCAGCTCATGGTCGAGGCCCTGACCCAGAGCATCGAAAAAGCCGGCAGCACGGAAGCCGCTGCCGTGGCACGGCAGCTTGAAAAAGCCAGTGTCAACGTGTCCGGCCTGGCAGGCGCCATGCGCGCGGCCGACCACCAGTTTCAGCAGCCGCTGCGGGTGGCGGTGATGGACCGGCAGGGCGCGCCCGGTGTGAAGTTTGATGTTGAAGGTTCCGGCTTTGGTTTCAGGGTCATCAAAACCATTTCGCAAACCAGCGCCGAGCAGCCGCACAGCTGCCAGATGAACCGGCCCTCGTGAGTCCTTTTTTGAGTTTGATGTTTTACAAAGGCCTTCAGTCATGCGCCAAGCCGTCCTGAACCTCGAAGAATCCCTGATCCGTCAAGTGGCCAATGCTGGAATGGGCCGTGACGACGTGCTGAAGTTCTGGTTTGGTGAGAGCGATGAAGTGACCCCGGCTTTCATACGGCAAGCGGCAGCTGATTCATTGACCAGCGGCGAAACTTTTTACGCGCACAACCTGGGCCTGCCCGAGCTGCGCGAGGAAATCGCCCGTTACTGCAGCGCCATGCGCACAGCGGGTGCCGCCCCCGTGGGTGTGGACCGCGTGGCGGTGACGGCCGGTGGTGTGAACGCGCTGATGCTGGCCGTGCAGGCACTGGTCAATCCTGGTGACCGCGTGGTGGTGGTCACTCCCGTCTGGCCGAATTTGACGGCGCAGCCCGCCATCATGGGCGCCGAGGTGCATTGCGTCAGCCTGCGGCCTGTAGACGGCCAATGGCAGCTGGACATGGCCGAACTGCTGGCGGCCATCACGCCGACCACGCGGCTTTTGATGCTCAATGCGCCCAACAACCCAACCGGCTGGACGCTCAGCCGCGCCGAGCAGCAAACCCTGCTGGCGCATTGCCGCAGCACCGGCACCTGGATCCTGGCCGACGAGGTGTATGAGCGGCTTTATTACGAACCCACGCCCAACGGTTGCGCGCCGAGTTTTCTGGACATTGC
>CAMBWM010000269.1 GCA_945871335.1 Polaromonas sp. YR568
TCGTGAATGCCGTACACCCAGCCATGCAAGGCCACCACCTGGCCGCGCAGCCAGGCGTCTTGCAAGACCGTGCTTTGGGCGACGTTGACCACTTGCTCGATGGCGTTGAGCTCGACCAGAGCGTCACAGCGCCGCTCTTCAGCGATGCCTTCGAGCAAGTCGCGGTGCAAGTCGCGCACGTCTTGAATATGGCGCAGCCAGTTGTCTGCCAGTCCGATGCGCGCGCCTTCCAGCGCGGCGCGTACGCCCGAGCAACCGTAGTGGCCGACCACCATGACGTGCTCGACCTTCAAACGCTCGACGGCGAACTGGATGGTGGACAGCGCGTTCAGGTCTGAGTGCACCACCACGTTAGCCACGTTACGGTGAACAAACACCTCGCCGGGCTCCAGGCCGGTGATCTGGTTGGCCGGCACGCGGCTGTCAGAGCAGCCTATCCACATGTACTTGGGGGTTTGCTGCTGCACCAGGCTGGTAAAAAAGCCGGGGCGCTCAGCCTCCATTTGCGCTGCCCAAGCGCGGTTGTGGGCAAAGAGGTCAGTGATGGATGTGGTCATGGTTTTCATTTTCGCCCGACATGCCTGGCCGACGAATCAAAGGGTTTCTGCAAACAACTCGCGGCCGATCAGCATGCGGCGGATTTCGCTGGTGCCCGCGCCAATCTCGTAAAGCTTGGCGTCGCGCCACAAACGGCCCAGCGGGTAGTCGTTGATGTAGCCGTTGCCGCCAAAAATCTGCACGCCCTCGCCGGCCATCCAGGTGGCTTTTTCGGCCGTCCACAAGATCACACTGGCGCAGTCTTTGCGCACCCGGCGCACATGCTCGGCGCCCAGAGCATCGAGGTTTTTGGCCACCGTATAGGCAAATGAGCGCCCGGCCTGCAGCACGGTGTACATGTCAGCGACCTTGCCCTGAATGAGCTGAAACTCGCCAATGCTCTGGCCAAACTGCTTGCGGTCGTGGATGTAGGGCACCACGTTGTCCATGACCGACTGCATGATGCCCAGCGGCCCGCCGGACAGCACCGCGCGCTCGTAGTCCAGCCCGCTCATCAGCACCTTGGCGCCTTGATTCAGGCCACCGAGCACATTGGCCAGCGGCACTTCAACGTTGTGAAACACCAGCTCGCCCGTGTGGCTGCCGCGCATGCCGAGCTTATCGAGCTTTTGCGCCACCGAAAAACCGGGCATGCCTTTTTCAATCAGAAAGGCCGTCACGCCGCGCGCGCCCAGCTCCGGTTCGCTCTTGGCATAGACCACCAGCGTGTCGGCGTCAGGGCCGTTGGTGATCCACATCTTGCTGCCGTTGAGCAGGTAGTAGCCGCCTTTGTCTTCAGCGCGCAGTTTCATGCTCAGCACGTCGCTCCCCGCACCGGCCTCGCTCATGGCCAAGGCGCCCACGTGTTCACCGCTGATGAGCTTGGGCAGGTACTTGCTGCGCTGCTCGGGCGACCCGTTTCGCTTGATCTGGTTGACGCACAAATTGCTGTGCGCGCCATAGCTAAGGCCCACGCTGGCGCTGGCGCGCGAAATTTCTTCCATGGCGACCATGTGCGCCAGATAGCCCATGTTGGCGCCGCCGTATTCCTCGCCCACGGTGATACCGAGCACGCCCAGGCTGCCCATTTTTTGCCACAAGTCCATGGGAAATTGGTCGTGCTTGTCGATCTCAGCGGCGCGCGGGGCGATCTGGGCTTGCGCAAATTCGCGGACCGCGTCACGCAAGGCGTCGACGTCTTCGCCGAGTTGAAAGTCCAGGCCGGGGAGGTTGTTCATGAAATTTTCCTTGCGATGGGTCTGCGGGCAGTTCGCCGGCTGCCAGCGCTCAGTAAGTCTGTGCCACCGGCACCAAAGTTTGCTGCATCACGGCACAGTCAGTGACCGTGCCATCTTCCGCCACATGCCTTACTTCGGCCATGGTGACGATGATGCGTTTACCACCCTTGAGCACGCGACCGGTGGCGCGCAGCTCGCCATCCCGAAAGGCGGCCATGAAGTTGACCTTGTATTCGACAGTGGTCACCTCCATGCCCGCAGGCATTACCGTCAGACCGGCATAGCCGCCGGCGATGTCGGCCAGCGCGCCCATGGCGCCGCCATGAAAGCCGCCTTGCTGCTGGGTCACACGGTCTGAGTAAGGCAGCGCCACTTCACACAGGCCGGGCTCAACACGCAAGAGGCGCGCACCCAGGTGCTGCATCAGACCCTGGCGCACAAAACTGGCCTGTACTCTGGCAAATAGCTCCACGGCGTCTTGACTGGCCAACGGGGCTTTGGTGTGGGGCATGTTGGGTTGAAGAGAAAAGTGTGACGTTGACGTTAACGTCAATTATGGACGACTTTGTTTTTTGACCGGCTTCTGACTGGCCTTGTTGAGCAGGGCGCGGGTTTCTTTTTCATGCGCCTTGAGCTCATGGAGATTAGCCTGCAGGTCGGTCATCTGGCTTTCGAGTTGTTGGCGATGACCCGCCAGCACAACTAGAAATTTTTGTAACTGCGGCACGGTGTCGCGCGGGCTGTCGTAGGAGTCGATGATGTCCTTGGCCTCTGTCAGTGAGAGGCCCAGGCGCTTGGCGCGCAAAGTCAGCTTCAGTCGGGTGCGGTCGCGGGCGCTGTAAATGCGGTTGCGCCCGCCGGGGCCGGCGCGCAAAGGTTGCAGCAGGCCCATGTCTTCGTAAAAGCGCATGGCGCGGGTGGTCAGGTCAAACTCTTTGGCAAGGTCGCTGATGGTGTAAGTCGTGGCCATGGTGAAACGAAACCTGTTGGAGTAAGGAGCTGAGCTTAGCCTTGACGGGCCAGTGCCAGCTCGGTCACCCGGCGCTTGAGCCAGGCAAAGTCAACAGGCTTTTTCAAGAGCTCCATGCGCGCAGAAAGGTCCCTGAGGGAATCGATGCGCTCGGGGAGCGAGCCGCTGACCACAACGATCTGCATGGCAGCGTGCTGAGGTCGGGCTTCGATTTCGCGCAGCATTTGCTGGCCATCCATGCCGGGCATCGACAAGTCGGTAATCAACAAGTCAGGGCGCAACTGGTCAATGTCCTGCAAGACGGCGGCGGCCGAGTTCATCCAACTGCAGCTGACGGGCAGGGCCCAGATCTCGAACTGACAACGGTAGAGCTCGAGCATGAGCTCGTCGTCTTCGACCACCAGCACGCGCAGCGTATCACTCACCATTTGGGCACCATTTCGTCTTTGAGCTGTGAACGCAACTCTGCATAGTCAGGCACAACATGACGAACAGTATCCCAAAATCGTGGGCTGTGGTTCATCACGCGCAAGTGGCTCAGCTCGTGCACCACCACATAGTCAATGACCGAAGGCTTGAAGTGAATGAGTCGCCAATTCAAGCGGATAGAGCCGTCAGCGCTGGCGCTGCCCCAGCGGGTACCGGCGCTGCTCAGGCTGAGGCGGCGCCACTGTACGCCAAGCTCGGGCGCAAAGTGGTTCAGGCGTTCCTCAAAAAGCTGCCTGGCGTATCGCATCAGCCAGGCCTGGGC